>JBPPMI010000316.1:0-10263 GCA_051305975.1 Solirubrobacterales bacterium | reverse complement strand
GACTTCATCGGCGCCATCACAGCGCGCCCTCCCGGCGAGCGTGCTGCCGGGACCTTCGCCGCGCTGGCCTTCGGGCTCCAGCACGGCGTGAAGCTCCTGCGCGTCCATGACGTGCCCGGAACCGTTGACTTCCTGAAGGTCTGGAACGCACTTCAGGGCGACGATGAAGTGCCCGCCGGCCTGCGTATCGCCGAGGACATCCGCCGGGAGCCGGTCGCGGAGGACGGGCTTGGCTGAATCACTGCTCAGCTCGCGCTGGGCCGTGGCGATCGACCCCGCCCGCCGCGACGGCCGCATCCTGAAGACCCGCGACGAACCCGCGGCCTCGGGGCAATCCGGCCCACTGCCCGACGGTCTCGATCCGGCGGTCGCCGGTGTGCTCGCGTCCCACGGCCTCGAATCCCTCTACGGCCACCAGACGGAAGTTTGGGACGCCAGCCGCAACGGCAGCGTGATCGTCACCACCTCCACTGCTTCCGGCAAGTCGCTGGCTTTCAATCTGCCGGTGCTCGACTCGATTGCGAGGGCGCCCAAGGCCCGGGCGCTCTACCTCTACCCGACCAAGGCGCTCGCCCAGGACCAGGCGCGCTCGCTGAGCCGCCTCGGGTCACCGAACCTGCGTCCCGCGATCTACGACGGCGACACCCCGAAAGACGAGCGGCCGGCCATCCGCAGGCGGAGCAACCTGGTGCTGACCAACCCCGACATGCTCCACGTCGGCATCCTGCCCCACCACCGGAACTGGGGCGACTTGCTCCAGAACCTCGAGTGGGTGGTGATCGACGAGGCCCATACCTACCGCGGCGTCTTCGGCTCCAACGTCGCCAACGTCATCCGCCGCCTCCGCCGCCTCGCCCGCGCGTACGGAGGCGAACCGAAGTTCATCCTCGCGTCGGCGACGATCGCCAACCCGGGCGAGCTCGCGGACCGGCTCGTCGGCGACGACTTCACCCTGGTCGACCGGGATACCGCCCCGCGGGCGAAGCGCGAAGTCAACGTCTGGAATCCCCCTTTGATCAATCCGGCGATCGGGGCCCGGCGTTCTGCCCTGGCCGAGGCTGCCGACCTGCTGGCCGACCTCGTCGCGCACGACATCCGCACTATCTGTTTCCTGAAGAGCCGGCGTGGCATCGAGCTGATCCGGAAGTTCGCCGCCGAGAACCTCCAGCGCCGCGGACGGCCGGAACTCGCCGAAAAGATCGCTCCCTACCGCGCCGGCTACACCCCGGCCCAGCGGCGGGGAATCGAGAAGGACCTGGTCGAGGGACGTCTCCTCGGAGTCGTCTCGACCAACGCCCTGGAGCTCGGCATCGATATCGGCGAGCTCGACGCGGCGATCTGCGTGACGTTCCCGGGGACCGTCGCCGGCCTGCGGCAGATGTGGGGTCGCGCCGGGCGCAGGCGGCCAGGGCTCGCGGTCTATATCGCCGGCCAGGACGGACTCGACCAGTATTTCTGCCGGCACCCTGACGAGTTCCTCGAGCGGCCCGTCGAGGCGGCGATCCTGGATCACCGCTCACCGGAGATCCGGGCCCAGCACCTGGTTGCCGCCGCCTACGAGCTGCCGCTGAGAACCGAGGACAGCGAGTGGTTCGGTTCCGACTTCGACGACGCCACCAAGTCGCTGGTCCACCGCGGCGAGCTGCGCCAGGCCGGTGGTGGGCTGGTTCCGCGGAAGACCGGTTTCGTGGCGGCATCCGTGTCGCTCCGCTCGTCGTCGGCAGAGAACATCGCGGTTATCGACGGTGATTCCGGAGAGGTAATCGGCACAGTCGAGTTCGGCCGGGCGTTCACCACCATCCATCCCGGCGCGGTCTACATGCACTTCGGCAACTCCTACGAAGTGGAACAGCTCGACCTCACGGGCGCCCAGGCGGTCGTCAGGCCGTTCGACGACGAGTGGTACACCCGGCCCCGGCAGGAGACCGACATCTTCATCGACCGGGTACTCGCCAAGAAGGAGGTCGCGGGGGTCGAACTCAACTTCGGCGAGATCTCGGTGACCGACCAGGTAACCGCCTACCAGCGGATCCTCACCGCCGACCAGGAAGCGATCGATCTGGTCGACCTCGACCTGCCGGAACAGGAGTTCCGCACCAAGGGCCTCTGGTACACGGTGCCCGACCACATGACACCGGCCCTGCCGCTGAACGGGCTGCTCGGAGCCCTCCACGCGACCGAGCACAGCCAGATCGCGGTGCTGCCGCTGATCGCGATGTGTGACCGCTGGGACATCGGAGGCCTCTCGACCAACATCCACGCCCAGACCGGCCGGCCCACCATCTTCATCTACGACGGCCACCCCGGAGGAATCGGGATCACCCGCCGCGGCTACGACTGTTTCGAGCGCCTGGTCACCGACGCACTCGGCCTGGTCAGCGAGTGCCCCTGCGAGAGCGGGTGCCCTTCATGCGTCCAGAGCCCCAAGTGCGGCAACCTCAACGAGTACCTGTTCAAGGCCGGCGCGATCGACTTGATGGGGGTCATGCACGAAGCCCTCCGGCAAGATGCCCCCGTCGCATCGCAATAGATAGCCTGCCTGAGGCTTGGCGAGGTAGCTCAGTTGGTAGAGCACACGACTGAAAATCGTGGTGTCGCCGGTTCGATCCCGGCCCTCGCCATATACAGGGAATCGATGCAGTCAGGGGCAGCCCGTGCCGCTTCAACAACTTGGATGCGCCCGGCCACTCGGTCGCCGCGTTCAGCCGGATCCACTGTCAGATGTCCCGCGAGTATCAACATGCTCAGATCGTGACCACGGATCCGCCGGTCAGGGCGATCTTGACGTTCTTCGTTTCCGGCTGACCGTCGCGGCGGAGGGAGACCGACCTGGTTCCGTCGCCGAACATCACCCAGCCCGGATCGTCCCGGGTCTGCCGGTAGCCACCCGGCTCCGCATGTGCGGCGAACCGGTCGCGGGCTTCGTCGATGTCGGCCACGCGCAGCCAGACGTGGTCGATCATCCCGTCGGCGCAGCCCCGCTCGTGGTGGACCGACTCGACGCTGTTGCCGGCCGGGTCGAGGACGAAGCCACCGTGGTAGCCGGGGCTGTACACGCTCCTCGGGCCGGGCTCGCCGTCGTTTTCGAACCCGGCGAGGACGGCAGCCTGCCAGCGCTCGGCGATGGCCGACCGATCTGGCGCCCCGAACGCGATGTGGAGGCCCTCGGTGGCCGGTGAAGATTCAGTTGCCCGCTCGACCGTGAAGTCCGACCAGGGATGTTCGCTCCCGATGATCGCCTCGTAGCCGGGGCGGAACATCTCGACATCACTGACGAAAATGGTGACCCGGTCGAACATCACCCGAATATAGCTGCAAAGAAAAGGGCTCCGGCCCCTAGTTCTTCTTCGGTTTCTTTGCCTTCTTGACGGTGAGCTTGGCCGAGGCGGACTTGTCAGCGGCCTTGGCGGTGATGGTCGCCTTGCCCTTGGCCTTCTTCGTGGCCTTGACCGTGATCGTCTTGCTGGCGGTCTCGCCTGCCGGGACGCTTATCCTGACTGTCTTCGGGGCCGTGACCTTGCCGTTGCTCGACTTGACCGAGACGTTGGTGCTGCCATCGGTCTCGCCCGAGTTGGTGACGCTGATCTTGAGCTTCAGGGTCTTGCCGGCCTTGATCGTCCCCTGACTCGGGGAGATCGCGGCCTTGCTCACCTTGTACGGGGTCGCCGGGTCGGGCTCGTCCACGATCGGCACACAGTCCGGGTAGGTAAGTCGTGGCCCCTACGGCCAAGTTTGTTCCCTGTGCGAACTCGCCGATACCCGTGACGGGCATCACACAAGTCCTGCTGCTGAGGAGCATACATAACCAGCAGGAATCCCGCAAACAATCGTTTTATGGGTCGACTCTGCCGTTCTAACAGGGTCTCGCTCTCGGGCCGGCGGGTGGTGCACCGGGGCCGCCCGCACAAAGGCGAGCAAGCCTTGAGACGTCACCAACGTCGGATGGGCCGTGAAGGATTCGAACCTTCGACCTTGAGATTAAGAGTCTCCTGCTCTACCAACTGAGCTAACGGCCCGGGGTTGGCGCCCAGAGGG
Source organism: Solirubrobacterales bacterium (assembly GCA_051305975.1). Taxonomy (GTDB): domain Bacteria; phylum Actinomycetota; class Thermoleophilia; order Solirubrobacterales; family 70-9; genus 67-14. Next base: position 6,228 of record JBPPMI010000316.1, on the reverse strand, counting down.
CAACCGGTCGGGGAAGTATAGATTGAGCCGCCCTGAAGCGTCCGTTCTAGGGTCCTTACGGAGTGGAACTCGGAGCCGTCAGAGGGCTCTGGGTTCCGAGGCTTCCCGCCGGTTCCTGGAGTGACTGTCCGCCGTCCTTCTTGGCCTGCTTCTTGGCCCGGGCGAGGATCTTGCCGATCCGGGCCGCGTCCTTCTCGACCGAGTCGAGCTGCTGTTTGATCTGCTGCTTCTCGGCCTTGTCGGTCGTCGCTGCCAGCGCCCGCTTGGCGGTGGCTTCGGCTTCCTTCGTGTCCTGCGCGTAGAACTGGTAGGTCGCAAGCGTGGCGAGCGTCGGGCCGGCACTCGGGCCGTTGCCGTTCTTCGCGGCCTCTTCGACTTCGTCTGCTACGAATCCCTGTGCCTTGGCGGCATCGGCGATGTTCGTCTGGAACTGTGCGACGGTCGAGTTCTGCGAAAGCGTGAAGAGAGTCGTTGCGATCACCTGGGCGACCGCCTGGTCCGGCTTGTTGTTCGTCGCCTTTAGGTAGTTCTCCCAGCTCTGGGCCGCGAGGTCGTACTGGGTCGAAGCACCGTCGGTGATGTTCTGGGCTCCGGTGTCCTCGTCGATCTCGATCAGACTGTTGCCGGCCGCGATGCGGGCCCGGATCAGCTCTTCCTGGGCATTCGTATTGTTCGGCTCGGCGGCGATCTTCTGCTGGAGGTTCTCGGCCCGCTCGATGCTGAGGTCGGCGGTGTCCTGGGACACGACGCCGCTGCCATTGCTGAAGGGGTTGACGCCACCGGGGAGACCGATGACGACGAGGCTGGCGGCCATGATGATGGCCAACAGGACGTAGATGACCTGGATTACCCGCTTGCGCTTCCCGCGCAAGTCGAACAACATTCGGTTTTCAGGTTCTTCCGCCACGGCTAGTGCTCCTCGATCGTCGGCTCTTCCACGTCCGGGTCTGCGGACTTTCCAAAGCCCCGAGCGAGGAAGATACTCAACTCGTACAGGAATAGGAGCGGAACCAGTTCGATCAGCATCGAAAGCGGGTCGACTCCGGGCAGGGCCGCGGCGATTACGGCCAGCCCCAGATATGCGTAGCGGCGGTTCTTCTTGAGCTGTGCGACCGTCACGATCCGCAGTTTGACCAGCGCCAGGATGATGATCGGCACCTGGAATACGACGCCGCCGGCCAGGAGCGTTGTGGAGAAGAACGAGTAGTACTCACGGGCGCGGAGCTCGGTGTTGAAGTTGTTGCCGCCGAAGTTGAGCAGGAAGTTGATCGCCGCCGGCAGGATCACGAAGTAAGCGAATATGACGCCGATGATGAAGAGGACCGGGATCGCGAACAGCAGCGGCAGGATCGCGCGGCGTTCCCGCGGCGAGAACGCCGGCAGGATGTACGCGAATAGCTGATAGCTGATGAGTGGCGCTGAGACGATGATCGCCGCGTACGCGCAGACCGTCACCGTTGTCATGAAGGCCTCGGTCGGCGCGAGTACCTGGAGCGCCTGGTTGGCCTCGGGCAGCGGGGCCGCCGCGATGTCGAGGATGACCTCGCTCTGCCAGAAGCAGACGGCGAAGATCAACGCGACCGCGATCAGAGTGAAGATGATGCGGGAGCGCAGCTCGTCGAGGTGATCGACCAGAGACAGCTGCTCCTCGTGTGCGACGGGCTTCAGCTTTGCCACCGGGACCCTACTTCTTGGACTCGGGGACTACCTCAGACTCAACGTGTTCGGGCTCGGCTTCGGTCGCGCCTGCGGCCGACGCGTGGTTCTCGTCGTTGATGATCTCGGTTACTTCGGGCTCGGCGCCGGGCGGTGGCGTGAGCGCAGCAGGTTCATCATCGACCCCGTCGTCGTCATCATCGTCGTCATCATCGTCCTTGCCTACCTTGTTGATGCCGTCGCGGAACTCGTTGATTCCGCGTCCCAGCGACTTGCCGAGTTCGGGCAGGCGCTTCGGCCCGAACACGATCAGGGCAATGATCAGGACTATTGCGATTTCTAATGGGCCGATATTGGGGATCATGGTTACCTAGAGGGTATCTACGAGGCTACCTCGCCGGTGGATCAGTCTCGGAAGTTGAGGTAATAACGCGAAGCGGTAGGTTCGTCCTGTCCCTGGTACTTCGAACGGTTCTGGTTGCTGCCGTAGGGCGAATCGACGGCGGCGTCCATGCGCATGAAGGACAGCTGGCCGATCGGCATGCCGTGGTAGAGCGTGATCGGCAGGTTGGCGACGTTCGAGAGTTCGAGCGTGAGGTTGCCGGAGAAGCCGGCGTCGACGAAGCCGGCAGTCGAATGGATCAGAAGCCCCAGGCGGCCGAGGGAGCTCTTGCCTTCGAGGCGGGCGACCAGGTCGTTCGGCAAAGTGACTTTCTCCAGGGTCTGGCCCAGCACGAATTCACCGGGATGCAGGATGAATGCTTCGTCCTTTCCCGGCTGAACCAGTTCGGTCAGGTCCTCCATCGGCTCCTTCACGTCGATGAAGGGATACCGCGAGTTGTTGAAGACGCGGTACTTCGAATCGACGCGCAGGTCGACGCTCGAGGGCTGGACCAGATCCGGCTGATAAGGATCGATCTGGATGCGGCCTGATTCGATCTCTTTACGGATAGTTCCGTCGCTGAGGACCATGGCCGCGGAGTATTCCAGAAGCGAGGGCCGGAATGCCTAGCTGTAGCGGAGGACCACGCCGTCAGCGATCAGCTCGAGCAGCTGCCGTTGCTCGTCGTCGAGACCGGCCCCGGTGAGTCCTGCTTTCGCCTCGTCGATCATCGCCATCGCACGGGTCCGCACCTGCTCCAGCGCTCCCGTCCCGGCGATCCGGTCGCAGACCAGCTCGGCCTTCGCTTCGTCGAGGGCCCCCAGGTCGAGTTCCTTCAGCCCGGGGTCGATCTCCGCGGCCGCGATGAACGGCAGGGTGACGGTGCCGTCGAGCAGGTCGGTTCCGCGGGCCTTGCCGGTGCGCTCGACCGGTCCCGATATGTCGAGCACGTCGTCGAGCATCTGGAAGGCAAGACCGATCCGGTGCCCGAACAGGCTGATCATGTCGGCCTGGTCCGGTTCGACGGTCGAGCGGCCGAGCACGCAGGCGGCCTCGAACAGCCGGCCGGTCTTCAATCCCGAGCGTTCGAAGTACTCGCTCTCGGAAAGGGAGAGATTGAACGCGCCGCGCCGCTGCATCAGCTCGCCGCGGGCGAGGTCGACCGAGGTCCGGCTGAGTTCCGCGATCGCCGACTGGTCCCCACCGTCGACGAGGACCCGGAAGGCCGAAGCGAAGAGCTGGTCTCCGACGGCGGTGGCCCGCCCGGGGCCGGCGCTGGCGAAGACCGTCGGTACGCCGCGCCGGAGCGGTGCCCGGTCGAGGACGTCGTCGTGGACGAGGCTGGCCATGTGGACCAGCTCGACCGCGATCCCGGCACGCACCGCCGCATCGCCGCCACCGGGACCGGCGCAGAGCAGGACCAGCATGGGTCGCATCCGCTTGCCGCCGGCCTTCAGGGTTGAACTCGCGTCCTCCGACAGTGCACCGCCACGATCAACCGCGACGGTCAGTCCCTCCTCGACTTCTTTCAGTCCCTTGGTCAGCCAGGCACCGGCCGTGTCGGTTACGGCCGTTACCGGCTCGGGAGCTGAGCGCTCCGGGGTCACTTGACCGCGGAATGGAGGGCGATGATGCCGCCGGCCATGATCGTCCAGCGGACGTGCCGGAAGCCCGCCGCGTCCATCCTCGCTCCGAGGGCCGGGGCGTCGGGGAAGCTCCTGACCGATTCCGGCAGATATTCGTAGGCGGAAGAATCGCCGGCGACCTTGCCGAGCATCGGCACGATCCGGTCGAACCAGAGACCAAAGAAGAGGGCGAGCGGCTGGCGGCTCGGCTGGGTGATCTCGAGTACCGCGAGGCGACCTCCGGGCTTCAGCACCCGGAGCATCTCGGAGAGGCCCCGGTCGAGGTCGGCCAGGTTGCGGGCGCCGAAAGCAATAGTGACGGCGTCGAATTCTTCGTCTTCATAAGGCAGCTCGAGGGCGTCGGCCCATTCGAACCCGACCTGGGTCACCCCGCGGGCGGCTGCTTTCTCCCCCGCGATCTCCAGCATCGGCCTGGAGAAGTCGGCACCGGTCACCTCTCCTTGCTTGCCCGTGCGCTCGGCCAGGGCGAAGCTCAGGTCGCCGGTCCCGCAGCAGAGGTCGAGAGCCTTCTGGCCAGGCTCCAGCCGGACGCGGTCGGCCGCACGCTCTCTCCATGTCTGGTCGAGCCCGGCGGTCATCACCCGGTTCATCCGGTCGTACACACCGCTGATCCGGTCGAACATCGAGTTGACCTCGCCGGCAAACTGCTCGTCGCCCCGCTGGGGACGTGTCGGATTCACGAAAGAACCGGTCTAGTCGAGCGAGGCCAGGTAGTCGGCCACCGCGTTCAGATCTTGTTCGCCTAGACCGCGGAACGACGGCATGATACCCGGACCGATCTCGAGCGACTGCTTGATGGCAGCCCGCGGAACCTTGGTCCCGATCTCGGTCAGGTCAGGTCCGAGGCCACCGTGGGCCCCGTTCTCGCCGATCGCATGGCAGGCAAGACAGCCCGACTGGGCCACTATCTCCTTGCCTTGTTCATATTGCGGCTTGGTCTCGAGCTCGATCTCGGAAGGCGAACCGGAAGAAGCTCCGAGGAGCGTCAGGTAAGCCATGGCGACGATGATCAGGATGCCGGTGATCGAAGCGATCGGCCGCTTCCACGGGATGCGTTCCGCATTCCGGTCGTAGAAGGGCAGCAGCAGGAGCATGACCATGCAGATGGTCGGGATGCCGATCGTCGCGAGCGGCGTCAGTTCCGGCGGCTTGATCACGCGGAGCAGCTCGAACAGGAAGAAGAAGTACCACTCGGGGCGCGGCGTGTAGGTGGTGGTGGTCGGATCGGCCTTCGGGCCCTGCTCGGCGCCGAGGACCAGCGACATGATGATCAGGACGGCGGCGACCACACAGAACATCACCGAGTCCTTCATGATCGCGTAGGGGAAGAACGGCTTGCCCTTCTTCTTCAGCTGCTCGTACTCGCGGAGATATTCCTCTTTTTCGCGATTGTTCACGAGGGGGTCTCCTCGTCTTCAGTTGAATTCGTATCGACGTCTTCGGCTTTGACCTCGCTGGAATCGTCAGGGCCCGACTCGGTCGTCGATTCTTCGGCGGCCGGTTCGGAAGCGGTGTCCTCCGGTGATTCGGGAGCGCTGTCGGCTTCGGTCACTTCCGGTTCGGCGACCGCCTCGACGGAACCGTTGCCGGCGTATCCGTTCGATGAGACCGTGACCTCGTCGGAGTCGGCGACGGCAACACCGGCGACGACTTCCTCGGAGCGCTGGGCCCCCTTCGGGCGGGAAGCGCGGACCCACGGCGGGGCGGTGGTCCCGAGCTTGACAACCAGGAAGAGGTGGGCGCCGATGAGAGCGCCTATCAGTCCCGGCACGACGAGCATGTGCAGGGCGTAGAAACGGGAAAGCGTGGTGGCCGAGAAGTCGGGGCCGGCCCGGAGGAAGTCAGCCAGGTACGGGCCGACGACGGGTCCGGAAGCGGTGATGTTGTTCGCCACGATCGTCGCCCAGAAGGACCTCTGGTCGAACGGGAGCAGGTAGCCGGTGAGGCCCATGACCATCGTCAGGATCAGCAGCACGACGCCGATGACCCAGTTGAGCTCCCGCGGGTACTTGTAGGCCCCGAAGAAGAAGGTCCTTGCCATGTGCAGGAAGATCAGGATGATCATCAGGCTTGCGCCCCACTTGTGCATGCTGCGCACGAACTCGCCGAGGAAGACGTCGTTGGTCAGGTGCGTGATCGAGGCGTAGGCCTGGGTCGCGGAAGGCGTGTAGTACATCGAGAGGAACACGCCGGTGATGGCCTGCATCGCGAAGATGAACATCGTGGCCGAACCCAGCGTGTAGAACCAGTTGGTGCCTTTGGGTACGTGGCGCGACATCATCGCGGTGAAGATGCCGGTCGCGTTGGTGCGTGAGTCGACCCAGCCGGCGACGTCCTTGCCGCCCTCGAGGCTGTGGTGCGCCGCAACCTTCGAATGGCCGGCGAGCTTCTCCTTGCGGGTCTGCGTCACCTCGTCTTCGACGACCGCGCCGTTCTCGTCGGGTGCAGCGCCGTTCTCGGCCTGGTCGGCCTTCTTCGTGCGTGAAGGGAAGGGTGATTTCATCGGTCAGTCACCATCACGGGGGCGGGAAGACGGTCGGACGC
>JBPPMI010000315.1:0-5336 GCA_051305975.1 Solirubrobacterales bacterium | reverse complement strand
GCATCCGTCCACGTCGGCCACCACCAGCGGGAGATCGTCAACTGGGTCCACGACAACCTGTTCGAACTCGCCCGCCGGCCGAACGCCTTCCTGTCGGTTTCCCTGACGGCAGCCGAAGACGACGAAGAGTCGCAGGACTCGGCGCGCCAACTGATCGAAGACTTCGAGCGCGACACCAACTGGTACCCGAGACGAAGCGAACCGATCGCCGGAGCCCTCCAGTACCGCGAGTACAACCCTTTCGCGCGCACGCTGATGCGCCTCATGCTGAAGAAGGACGGCCATCCGACCGACAGCTCCCACGACTACGACTACACGGACTGGGAAGGGGTCTCGCGACTGGGAGAGGAACTCGCCGGCGACTTCAGGGCCGCACTCGCGTCAGAACCCGGGGAATGGTCGGCTGGCTGATCACCCCCAAACGGTTCGATCGGGGCGACTGGATTTGAACCAGCGACCTTTCGACCCCCAGTCGAATGCGCTACCAAACTGCGCCACGCCCCGTGCGTGATGGCGCACTTTATAGAGTCTCGCCGCCTGTCCTCCGCGCGCATGCGTGGAGGCAGACGCCAGGACTCGATCCTCATGGCTACTGGCCGTGGCCGGATTCCCAGAAGAAGCGGGTGACGGGAGTCGAACCCGCCCTAGGAGCTTGGAAGGCTCCTGTGCAACCGATACACCTCACCCGCGTGCCTTACTTCGCCCCGAGTATATGGAGACGATTTACATCGTGAGAACAGAGGAAACAGGCTGTTCGAAAAGGCGGGGGTACTAGGATTCGAACCTAGACGAATGGTTTTGGAGACCATCATGCTGCCGTTGACATCATACCCCCGGGACGGGTAATCCTAGCGGCGAAATCGGACTGCCGCGCCCCCGCCCCGGTGGTGGCGTCCGACGGTTGTGCGAACATACGTTCGTAGTCTGAGACTCAACCACAGAAGCGGAATGCCGGCTGACAAGTCGGCGTTCCCGGGTTTGACAGCCGATGAGTCACATGACGCACCGGCGCCGGGAGGACTTCCACCGAGAGGTGGAGGTGGCGCCGGATGTTTCGTGCCCGCGCGGAGGTCAGGCCGGGACGGAGATCAGGGGCTCGTCGGGCGAGACCTGGTCGGGGTCGTTGATGGCGGCTCCCGGTGGCGCCGGGACAGGCCCGTCCAGGAGCGGATCGTCAGTGTTCTTCATCCACTCGTCCAGTCGGTTACGAAGTTCGTCGAGCTTGCCGGCGTGCTCGGGCGCCGTCGCGAGGTTGAGCTGTTCCGCCGGATCGAGCAGCAGGTCGTAAAGCTGCTCCTCGGCCACCGGCCGGTCGCCCCACCCGGCTTCGACGAGCAGGTCCTTGGTCGCACTGTCGTCGATGTTGGCCAGCACCGGCCTCGTCCGGCCGTCGAACCGGCGGATGTACTTCCAGCGGTCAGTCCGGATCGCCCGCTGCGGCTCGTACGCGGCGTGGTAGGTGATCTCGGAGAAGACCTGGTCACGGATCGAAGCCGTCTTCCCCGTGACCAGCGGCAGCATCGAGTCGCCCTGCAGGAAATCGGGACGCTCGATCCCTGCGTAGTCGCAGATCGTCGGATAGATGTCGAGCTGACTGACGAGCGAGTCGATCACCTTGCCACCGGTGAACCCGCCGGGCCCGCGCATCAGCAGCATGACTCCGGTCCCCGAGTCGAGCAGGGTCGCCTTGGCATTCGGGAAAGCGAGGCCGTGGTCGGTGGTGCAGATGACCAGGGTGCGGTCGGCCAGGCCCGTCGCGTGGAGGCCGTTCAGGACGGCGCCGATGCCCTGGTCGAGCGAGCGCACGCTCGCCTTGAAGGCCGCCATGTCGTGACGGGTGACCGGTGTGTCCGGCAGGTTGGGCGGTGGCAGCGAGTAGAGCGAATCACGGACCGAGTTCGGCGCTGCGTAATCACGGTGGGTCTCGAAGAAACCGACCGACATGAAGAACGGCTCGGCCGTGCTGGCCAGGGCCTCCAGCGCACTTGGCGCCACCCGCTCGGCGAGGTTGTCGTCGAGCTTGTGGACCTCGTCGTAGCCGATCACCCCCGGGTCTTTGGAGATGTGCTGCTCACCGATCAAGACGGTGTGGTACCCCGCTTGCCTGAGCGGATGGATCAGGTGCTGCGAGTAGTCGTTCAGCTCCCAGCCCCGGTGGGCGAGACCCATCATCCCGTTGTTGTGACAGTGCTGCCCGGTCAGCAGGGCCGCCCGGCTGCCGGAGCAGGTGGGTGCCGCGCAAAACGCCTTCCGGAAGAGGATCCCCTGGTCGGCGAGCAGCTGGATGTTCGGGGTAGGCACCTGGTAGCCGTACGGCTGCACATACCTGCCGGTGTCATGCGAATGCACGTAGATGATGTTGGGGCGGTCAGACATCAAAGGCCATGATCCCTAATTGTCGACGGGCACGGCAGGCACGAGGTCGAACTCGCTGCCGAGACGGATCTCCGAGTAGCGCCGCGCCCAGTCCTCGTTGATCCCGTCCGACTGGCTCTTCATCCGGGTCTCGATGTGCAGATCCTCAGGCGCTTCGATGTCCATCCGTTCGAGGACGTTGCGGGTGCTGACCTCGATGTCCTGGGCGAAGTTCTCGTACAGCACCAGCACCGGCTTGATCCGGGTGTGCTCGAAGAACGCGTCCCAGGCCGCCTCCTGCTGGATCAGCTGGTTGAGCAGGTGCCTGATCGCGCCGTAATGGAACCGGAGCTGGGGCCGGTGCTCGTTGACGAAACCCTCGTAGTTCGGCGTCTCCGTGTCTTCCGGGGACTTCGACGATTCTTCCTGCCGCCAGGTCGCGCTCTGCACGGCCTTCCACAGCGACACCGCCTGGCGGATCTTGTTCGCGCGCACCACCCGGACGAAGGTGAGGTCGGGAAAGACCTCTGGCAGGAGGTCCGCCAGCGGCAGATCGCGGTATTCCGGGACATTTCTCAGCAACGCTGTGAAGTCTTCGAGGTAGCCCCACATCAGCTTCGCCCCGAACACCCCGTTCGGGGTGGTGCCGGCTTCGAGAACCCAGTCGAGGTACCGGTCGTAGGCAGTGCGGCTCCAGAGCGGTGAGCGCGGCTGCGGGTTGAACGAACTCTCCTGCTGGCCGAGGTGGTCGAGGATCGTGCGATCGCTCGACTCGTGGAAGTACTCCTCTGGCCGGCGCGGCACCCCGGTGCTGCGAAGGGCCTCGAAGTACTCCTCCGGCCGGCCCGCGACCCCGGTCCGGATCAGCGTCTGGCAGACGAGGGTGCTGCCGCTGCGAGGGGTTGCACAGACGAGGTATGAACGTTTGGTTTCAGCCATAGTCGATTATGTTACTCAACAAACTTGGTTTAGCCACTCGACCATCGTGCCGCCAGGCTTCTGCCATCCCCCGTCGAGCATCAGGTCGTGTCCCATTCCGGGGAATACCGACAGAACGGCCGAGTAGCGACGGGCGGTGTCCCGCACGTCCGCGGGAACGATGAGGTTGTCGTCGGGCGTCCCCAGGACGAGCACCGGCGTGTCGGCGGCGGGCCTGGCCGAGGGCCGGTGAAAGATGACCTGGAACTGCGCCAATGTCGATTCTCCTCCACAGAGGTCGGTGTACCCGGCCGCCTCGGTCTTACTCAGGGACTCGAAGAGATACTCGTGACGCATCGGAATCGACCCGCCGAGCAGGATCTTTCCGGCATCCAACGGGTGTTGCCGGGCGATGGAGAACAAGGTCCTGTACCCCGAGCGCGCGGCAATCGGCGCGACCAGAACTGCGGCCCTGACCGGCAGGCGGCTGATCGCGCGCTGGACGACCAGCCCACCCAGACTGTGGCCGACGAGAACCGGCGGACCGTGCAGGGTCTCCGCGGTCCTGATCACGTCGCTCACGTAGCTCGATAGCGTCGACTTCAGTAACCAGCCCGCGGATCCCGCGTGACCCCTCAGGGAAACCGCGTAACTCGGGTACCCGGCAGCGGCGGCGAGCTCCTGCCAGTGCTGCCAGCACCAAGCGCCGTGGGCCGCACCGTGGACGAAGAGGATCGGCGGGCGGCCCGCCGGGGCCTCCGGCTGTCTCTCGATCACTTCGAGTGAAGGAGGTTCCGTCATCTGGATTCCCGTTGTCTTTTCCGATCTGTTTTGGTGAAAACTTCCGGCAGTGCGGACGAGAGGACTCGAACCTCCACACCCTTTCGGGTACCAGGACCTAAACCTGACGCGTCTACCAGTTCCGCCACGTCCGCATCGGAGTGCCACGACGCGCATCCGCAATAGATTCTATGATCGCACTCATGGCCATTGGAGAGGCGAGACCCGGGTACGAGCTTTGGCGTCCCAACCGGGCGAAACCCGCGTCACAGACCACGCGGTTCGCGGTGATGCTCATGCTGCTGGTTTCGAGTTTCCTGATTCTGGTCGTCGTGCTCGGCGGCTGGTCGATCCTGGTCGGCGGTTCCACCTTCGGAATCTTCGGCATCATCTTCGCCCTCGTGTACGGCCTGCTGGCGGTCATGGTCTTCCGCTGGAGTCGCGGAGCACTCACGGTGAGCATCGCTTTCGCGGTCCTTCTCGCCATCTTCTGCGCCGTCGGCGCCGGCTCCTGGTTCGCCCGCGACAAACCCGGTTTCGCCGAGGCGTCCCTGCCTACGGAACTGATCGGCATCGTCGTCCTGCTCCTGATCCCCGTCCAGCTCGTTCTCGCGATCATTGCCTCGATCGCCTTCACCCAGGAATGGCACGTCGAAGAGGAACGCTCGCTCAGCGACGGCAGCGCACCACCCCGGGACGCCCCCGGCCGCGGCGAACCGGCGTTCGAGACCCGTCCCGCGCCTTCGGCATAGACTTATCCCTTCCTGCGGCGGTGGCGGAACTGGTATACGCGATGGATTCAAAATCCATTGCTCGAAAGGGCATGTGGGTTCGATTCCCACCCGCCGCATGAGCCCTTGAGGTCCTCGTGATGACAGCAGCTGACACCAAACTTCCCCCCACCGGAGTACCCGGCAGTGACCTCGAGAGGCAGGCCGCCAAACGGCTCGCCGAGGAACTCCGGAAGCGCGGGCGGTCGGTGTCGATCGAGTCGGTCTCGGTCCGGATCTCCGAAGCATCCTGCGTGTCGATCCATGCTCTGCTCGCGCTCGCCGCAGGACTGCTCGGATTGATGTGGCCCCTGATCGGCGCGACGCTCGTGCTGGTCTCGGCCTTCTCTTTCTACGCGGAGCGCAGCCTCGGGATGCCGATCATCGGGCGGCTGGTACCCACCCGCGCCTCCCAGAACGTGATGTCCCCGCCGCCCGGACCCGCCTGGCAGCAGGACGTGGAGATCGTCTTGACCGCAGGTTACGACCTGCCCGCCCCGTACCCGACCGGTG
>JBPPMI010000314.1:0-3856 GCA_051305975.1 Solirubrobacterales bacterium | reverse complement strand
CCGTCCGCCCGGTAGTCACCCAGCGTGATCTTCAGGTCACCGGACCGGGTGAGCAGGGTGCGCCACATCTTCATCACCTCGGGACCGTTCAGGTCCTGGAACACCGGATCGTAGAAATGCACGTCGGCGTGGTAGCAGGAGGCCATCCGGTCACCGTCACCGGCGGCGAATCCTCCGTAGAAACGCTCGATGACTTCCGTGTTTCCCTCGTTCTCGCTCATGGGCTGATCCTACTTGCGGTCAGGATTCACTGCGCCGGGTCGCGTCCCGGACCTCGCCGATCAGTTCTTCGAGCACGTCCTCGAGGGCGACCACGCCTAGCGTCTTGCTGTCGTCGCCGATCACCCGGGCCAGATGGGCACCGGAGCCCTGCATCGTTTCCAGGACCGATCGCAGCGGGTCACGCAGCCGGACGGTGGGCAGCGGGCGCACCCAGGACTCGGCGATCGGCCGGTTGCGATGGACGTCTTCGAACTCGAGCGCGTCCTTGAGGTGGAGGTAGCCGATCATCTGGTCCTCGCGGGAAACCGGGAATCGGGAGAAACCGGTCCGTCCCGCTACCTCTTCGACTTCCGCCGGGGTCACGGTCACGGGAACGGTTTCGATGATGTCCATCGGCAGAAGCACCGCACCGGCGTCGCGCTCTTCGACTTCGAGCGCCCCGGCGCGCAGGTGGCTCTCGTGGGCGTCGAGCATGCCTTCGCGTCGCGATTCTTCGACCAGGCCCGAGACCTCGTCCCGGGTGAACGCGCTCGCGACTTCCGACCTCGGTTCGATCCGGATGAGGCGGAGGAACATGTTCGCCACCCAGTTGAGAGAGGCGATCGCCGGGTACAGCACGATGACGACGATCCTCAGGGGGAGCGCCAGGATCTTCGCCGAGCGGTCGGGAGCGGCCAGGGCGATGTTCTTCGGGACCATCTCGCCGAGGACGACGTGGAGCGAACCGACGATGGCTAGCGCAATGAGCAGGGCCACCGGGTGAACCATTGCCTCGGGAAGGCCGAGGTCCTCGAACGGAACCTCGAGGCTGTGCGCGATCGCCGGCTCCGCCAGGGCGCCGAGGCCGAGGGTGCAGAGGGTGATGCCGAGCTGGGCCCCGGCCATCATCAGGGTGACGTTCTCCATCGCGCTGAGCGCGTACAGCGCGGAGCGGCTGCCGGCCTCGGCCTGCGGTTCGACCACGGAGCGTCGGGCGGAGATCAGCGCGAATTCGGCGCCGACGAAGAAGGCGTTGGCCATCAGCAGGATCAGGGAGACGAAGAGTGCGCCCGATGTACTCACTGGTCGTCCTCCCCCGCCGGGTCTTCGGGCTCTAGCCGGACCAGCCGGACCCGGTCGACCCGCAGGCCGTCCATCCGGAGTACGGTCAGTTCGACCTCGGGGTCCGGGTCGTCGCCTTCCTCGGTCGCCGGGACCCGGACGGTGTCGCCCCGTCCCGGAACTCGGCCGAGTTCCATCCCGATAAGACCGGCAACGGTTTCGTAATCCTCGTCTTCGGGCAGGAGAATGCCGGTCTTCTCTTCGATCTCATCCGGGCGCAGCAGCCCGGAGAGCCCCCAGATGCCTTCACTGATCAGGCGGACCGGCTCTTCACGGGGATCGTGCTCGTCCCGCACCTCGCCCACGATCTCCTCGATCAGGTCCTCGAGGGTCACGATGCCGTCGAAGCTGCCGAATTCGTCGACCACCACCGCGATCTGCAGTCCCTGCTTGCGCAGCTCGGTGAGGAGCGGGTCGAGTTCGACAGTGGACGGGACAAGGACCGGTTCGGCCATCACGTCCCGGACCAGGGTCGAACCTCGCTCCTTGTACGGCACGGCGACCGCGTGTTTTACGTGGACGATCCCCTCGACCTCCTCGTTGCCTTCGTCGACCACCGGGAACCGCGACCGGCCGGTTTCGCGGGCAGCCTCGATCACCTGGACCACCGGGACGTCCGGGTCGAGTGTTTCCACTCGGACACGTGGCGTCATGACGTCGTCGGCCCGGCGTTCGCCGAACTCGATCGATTTCTCGACGAGCGTCGCGGTCGGAAGTTCGAGGGTGCCCTGCTGCGCCGACCGGCGGACGAGCGAACTGAGTTCCTCGGGGGAGCGGGCCGAAGCAAGCTCTTCCTGCGGTTCGATGCCGATCCGGCGGAGGATCGCGTTGGCCGAATTGTTCGCCACCCGCACGAACGGCCCGAAGAACCGGCTGAAACCCCGCTGGAAACCCTGGACCGTGCGGGCCGTCTGCATCGGCCGGGCGATGGCGAGGTTCTTCGGCACCAGTTCGCCGAAGACCATGGTCAGGCCGTTGGCGAGGATGAAGGCGATCGCCAGCGACACGCCGCGGACCGCGCCTTCACTCACCCCGATCGATTCGAGGGGACCGTCGAGAAGACCCGCGATCGCCGGTTCCGCCATGAAACCGAGGACGAGGTTGGTGACCGTGATCCCGAGCTGGGCCGCCGACAGGTGGGTCGAGAGGCTGCGGAGGGCCGTCGCCACACCCTTGGCCTTGCGGTCGCCGGACTCGGCTTCCTGGTCGACCGTCGAGCGGTCGACGGTGACGAACGAGAACTCGGCAGCCACGAACGCGCCGCACGCAAGAATCAGCGCGGCGGAGGCCAGCACGAGCAGGAGCTCGACCATTAGGAGAGCGCCCCCCGGCCGAAGGCCAAGGTGCGCCCGGGACTAGAGCCGGGGTCGTCGTCCATCCACGGTTCCGTGAGCGATCATCAAGTCGCTAACACTACATCGCGACGCCGACATTGATCCTCAGGGCCCGCTTGTCCCGGCTGGATACCATTCTCCGGTGGCCCGTCTCGCCAAAACGACCAGTCTGGGGCTGTTCGCCCTCGCGGCTTGCCTGCTCCTGCCTGCCTCCCCTGCTTCCGCGGCCACACCCAGCCTCGAAGTGAACGGAAACCGGATCCAGGACACGAAGACGGGCAACGAGTTCATCCCGCGCGGCGTCAATTGGCCCAGCTTCGAATACGCCTGCGTCCAGGGCTGGGGCTACTCGAACGAAGGCGCGAACCCGGACACCGCCCGGGCGATGCTCGACTGGAACATCAACACCGTGCGGATACCCCTGAACCAGGACTGCTGGCTGGGCGACGACGGCCAGCCGGCAAACGACCTGTTCCCGCCGATCTCGACCCCGACCGGGTACCGCGACGCGGTAAGTGACTTCGTCGCCGTCCTGACCGAGGCCGGACTCGTGGTGATCCTCGACCTCCACTGGACCGGCCAGAACGGCACCGTGGCCGAAGGCCTGCGTCCGATGGCGGACAACCGCTCCGACGATTTCTGGACTTCGACCGCGGACCGCTTCAAGACCAACGACGCGGTGATCTTCGACCTTTTCAACGAGCCGCACTCCCGCTGGGATCCGGCAGCCCACGACTGGGCGTTCCTCCAGACCTGGTCGTGCTGGCGGAGTGGCGGCTGCAGGGCCCCCGACCAGGCCGATACCGACTTCCCGATCACCGGCGAGAGTTACACGACCGTCGGCATGGGCTCTCTCCTGGCGGCTGTCCGTGGCACCGGCGCCAATAACCCGGTCATCCTCAGCGGCCTCGACTACGCGAACGACCTCTCCGAGTGGAGTGAACGCGCGCCGGCCGACGACCAGCTCATCGCCGGTTTCCACAACTATCCGGGACAGGAATGCAGTTACGCCGCCTGCTGGACCGGGGAGATCGCGACGGTCGCGGCCGAGCATCCGGTGATCACTGCCGAATTCGGCCAGCGGAACTGCCAGACAGACCACCTCGAGCGGTACATGGACTGGGCCGATCAGCGCGGCATCGGCTACCTCGCGTGGGCGTGGTGGGTGCTGCCGGTCGAAGGCTGCACCAACTACGCGC
>JBPPMI010000313.1:0-2179 GCA_051305975.1 Solirubrobacterales bacterium | reverse complement strand
GAGCTTGGACTGGTCTTCGTTGATTTCGGCGATCTCGCCGGAGAAGTCTGAGAGTGGGCCGCTGATGATCTTGACCGATTCGCCGATCTCGAACTGGGCCTGGGTGCGCGGCCGCTCGGCCGTCTCGCGGTGGAGCAGGCGGTCGATTTCGGGCTTGGTCAGCGGGACCGGGGTATCGCGCGGGCCGACGAAGCCGGTCACGCCGGGGGTGTTCTTGACCAGCCCCCAGGCGTTGTCGGTCATCTCCATCTGGACCAGGACGTAACCGGGCATGGTGCGCTTCTCGACCTGGATCTTCTGGCCGTCCTTGACTTCGGAGACCGATTCGGTCGGCACGATCACGCTGCGCACGCGGTGCCCCTGCCCCATGGTTTCCACCCGGTGCTCGAGGTTGTGCTTGACCTTGTTCTCGTGACCCGAGTATGTGTTTATGACGTACCAGCGATACATAAGTTGCTTTCCTTAGAGAATTCTCTGGACGACCCAGTTGACGACGAGGTCGATCACTCCGAGATACACGGCTGCCACGAAGACGAAAACGACCGTGACGGCCGTCGCCTGGAGCAGGGTGTCCCGGTCGGGCCACTGGACCCTTTTCAGTTCAGCGATGCAGGATGACAGGAATCCGATTACCCCGCCGCGCTTCCGCTGGACGGTGGCCTGCTTCTGTCGCTTCTGGAGCTGTTGATCTTCACGCTTCTTCTGATCGGCCTTCTGCTGTTTCTCGGCCTGGCGCTGCTGCCTCTTCTCTTCCTTCGAGCTGAGGCCCTTCGTATCGGGCATCTCGAGATCCTTCTCGGACGCTCCCGCGCCGATGCCCGCCTCGACCGCTTCGATCTCGGCGACATCCCCGGACTTGGGCACCTGGGTGTCGTGCTGAGCCTGACTTTCGTCCTGCTCGCCCTTCGCCCGTGCCTCAGCCTCGCGCGCCCGGCGCTCGGCCTTGCGCTGTGCCCGGGATTTGGCCACTAGCGCGTTTCCTTGTGCGGCTGGTGCTTTTCGCACCAGCGGCAGTACTTGCGCATCTCTATACGGTCCGGCGTATTCCGCTTGGACTTGTTGGTTTGGTAATTACGACGCTTGCAGTTCTCACACGCAAGTGTCACCGCGATGCGGACATCTCCACGAGCCATATTTCCTCGTTGCTGCTTGCAGTTACGGACAAAAAAACGACCCCGGGCAGAAGCACGAGGACGGCAACGGAGGATAGCGGTTCAACGCCATGTTTGATTGCTGGTAGGGCCTCGGCGGGGCGATCGGGCCGAAAAGCCGTCCGGAAGCCGTGATACGAGGCTTCATGTCTGTGGTTCTACCTCACGGCTTCGATCCAGTCGAGGCGCTGCCCACATAGCTGGGCCGCCTGACTGGCCGGCAGGGAGGTCACCTGGGTGCGATTCTGGACCGGTGAGACGACGATCGGCCCGAGGCCGAACGGATAGCCACCGGTCCCCGGACGGAGGCTCCCGCCCTGTTCGTATTCGAGGGTCGCATTCTGCGGGCCGGCACCGAGGTCGAACTGGCCGAACTCCATGTACTGGGCGTTGTTGTTCAGGCGGTTCCGGATCGAGCCCATGGGAATGCCACCGATCTCCAGCGTCACCTTCCCCCGGGCCGACCCGCCCACGAAGACGTCATACTCGCCGTCGGCCGGCACCTCGATCTCGGCCGTCGCGGTGCCGTCGGAAGTCGGAGTGACCGTGCCGCCCGCTGGATCCGGTACCCATCCTTCCGGGTAACCAGTGAACTCGCCGACGCCGTTCGGAGCCCGGGTCGCCGTGACCACTCGGCCGCCAGGGCCGGCCCTGGCCGCGATCGCCCTGATCCTGGCGCAGGATGGCACCGCGGCCGGATCCGTGGCCGTGCCGAACGGGACGTGGGTGACGATCGAGGACGGGTCGAAGTCCTCCGGCCGCTGCCACACCTCGTAATAGTCGCCTCGATAGACCAGCTCGTACGGCGAAGGAGGCCGACTCTGGCCCGGGGTTCGCCGCAGGACCAGCGTGCGGTAGGTGAAGAGACCTTCGAGGTCGGGACTCAGCTCGAGTTCGTCGGTGTCGGCCCATGCACCCTTCTCGGCCGTGGTCCCGTCCCGGCGCGGAATCTGGCGGCGGCGCAGTTCGGACGCGCCTTCGGCGTCCAGCAGCCGCAGGAAATGCCGGACGCCGTACGCCTGGTACTC
>JBPPMI010000312.1:0-6907 GCA_051305975.1 Solirubrobacterales bacterium | reverse complement strand
CGTTGGCCGCGGCCACGGCGGCGTCGACATCGGCGGCGGTACCGGCCGGCACGGAGCCCATAGTTTCCTCGGTGGTCGCGTTGATCACTTCGATCGTCTCGTCCGACGCCGGTTCGGTCCAGGTGCCACCGATGAAGTGCCGGGAGGTCTTTTCAACGGTTTCGGGATTCATGCGACGGTCTCCCGGTCGGTCGTAGCTCTTCCCTTGCCGCTCCCGGCGACGATCCGTTCTGCGGTGCGCGAGGCCAGCGACATGATCGAGATCATCGGGTTGGTGCCGGAGGATGTCGGGAAAGCCGACCCGTCGCCGATCCAGACGCCGGGCGTGTCGTGTAGTTCGCCGCCAGGATCGGCCACGCTGGTGGCGGGGTCGTCCCCCATCCTGCAGGTACCCATCTGGTGCGCTGCGAACATCCGGGCACCACCGGCGCGGAGCGGGATCCTCGCGCTGCGGGCGATGAATGCCTCGACGTCGTCGCCGATCCGCCAGGTCGGCAGGCCTTCAGCGAGGACCTGCAGCCGGGACGCGCCACCGGCAACATGCACCCTGATCTGGGCTTCGAGCGCGCGGTGGGTTGTCGCGATGTCGACCGGATCGGTCATCGCGTAGTGCGGTTCGGCCTGGCCCTTCGAGTCGAGCACGACCCGTCCGTGGCCGTGATCCCGGATCAACCCGATAGTCGTGGAGGCATTCCTGAAGTCGACCATGCCCTGCTTGTGTTCGACGGCCGTGGTGAAGGGGATCGCCGATGCCGCCAGGCCCGTCGTGTACTGGACGCCTTCCAGCAGGAAGCCGTAGCCGTCGCCGTCCAGACCGCCCGAGAACTCGTCGACGATGCCCGCCTGTGGCGCCCCCCACCACGCTTTCTGGTCGGTGCCGTAATCGGCGAAGACGCTCGTACAGGGGTGAAGCCTCAGGTAGTCACCGGTCGCCGGGCCTCCGATCCTCGAGCGCAGGAGCAGCGCGGGTGACTCGAGGGCGCCGCAGGCGACTACCACGCGCGGTGCGCGTACTGTGATCTCTGCATCCCCGATCCGCGCCGACACACCTGCGGCCTGGCCGTCCTCGACGAGGATCTTCTCGGCGAAACAACCGACGACGACCTCGGCTCCGTAGTCGACGGCGTCCTGGAGGTAGGTCTTGAGACCGGACTGCTTGGCGCCGGATTGGTCACCCCAACCCATGAGTCCGGCCACCTGCGGGTCGTGGAGGTTCTTGTCCCAGTTCCGGTCAACCGTTCCCCAGGACCATCCGAGCGCTTCGGCGCCCTGGCGCCAGGATTCGTGAGCCTGGTTCAGTTCCGAGCAGTCGCCGTTCGCGGAGATCCGTTTCCAGACTGACTCGAGGTGTTCATCGAACGCAGGCGTCGCCACGTCTTTCAGTCCATGGGAAGCCCACTCCTCACGGACCCAGGGCTTGGTTCGCAGGCAGTTGGTCCAGTTGACGACCGTGCCGCCACCGAGACAGGATCCGGCCTGCAGGCTGACGTTGAAGTCGGCGGTCGGGGTAGGACCACCGCGCCAGTAGAGGCGCGAGTACCCGCCGAGTTCGGTCTGGTCGAAATCGGCCTCGTTGTAGTAGCCGCCCGCCTCCAGCACGATCACCTTGAGGCCGGCTTCGGCCAGACGGGCTGCGATCACCCCTCCGCCGGCACCGGACCCGACGATCACCGCGTCGGTTTCGAGAACGTCTCCGTCGGCCGGGGTCAGGGGCGTGATCGGCTTGCCCATCTGCGGCGGCGCCGAGGCCGGCCCGGGGAAACCGAGAGCGGGCCAGACCGGGTTTGGCGGCAGGTTGTAGGCGAAGAACAGGGTGAGTCCCGTCAGGGCACCGATGCCGACCGCCGCGTCCCGGGAGGCCAGTGACATCGTGGTGAAGGTCTGCTCCCGCGAGGCCTGCGACAGCTTCGAGAAGTTCTGCGACTCGAGGACGTCGAGCAGTTCGGCGATTCCCGCCCGCGTCTCCGGGTCCATCCCCAGGATCGTCTTGAGGACGGCCTGGTCGGCACCAAGATCGGTCGCGGATCGCGCCCACACCCCGTACTCGTCGTCGTCGCGTTCGATTGACGGCACCACGGTGTCGCAGACGGCGGTCAGGGTGGCGATCTGGTTCTCGGTCAGCACAGAAAAACTCCCCTCCGGTAGAAAGCTTGGCTGACTCCGAGTCTAGTCCTGTCCGATCGTGAAGGAATGGTGTTCGTGCCGCACCATCCAGCGTCCCCCTTCCTTCGCAGGCGGCATGGTCGTCGAACACTGGAGCGAGGCCGACATCGAGGACCTCATCGTCCAGATCGGTGTCACCCTCCCCCGCATCTGATAGAGCGGGCGAGGACGCTCAGGCGAAGGCCGCGGACCGGCGTTTCGTCGTGCTTTCCGGGGTGACGAGAACGGGACACCGCGCGTGCTCCATCAGATAGGACGAGACGCTGCGGCCGAGCTTCCGCCCGAACCTGCCGTAGCCCCTGGATCCGACCACCATTAGGTCGAGGCCGTCCGAGTATCTTCCTAGTTGTTCCGCGGGGTCCCCGACCAGTCCTTCCAGCTCGATATTCACCCCCGGCGGGACGCGGCGTGCGGCATCCTCCAGAATCGCCGTTGCCCGGTCTATCCGGCCCTTGCCGAGCTTCGACCGCGGAACCTTCCCCGATCCGTGGGTCGAACCGAGGACACTCACGATCCTGAGGGTGACGCCGAGAGAGTGCGCCATCGACGCGGCCTGATCGAGCGCCCGGTCGGATGCGTCGGTGCCGTTCACGGCCACGCATATCTTCGAGAAGCCACGGAGGGCCTGCGATGCGGGCGGAGCAACCGCCACGGGACATTTGGTGCCGGCGAGGATGCGCTTGTTTTCGGTGGATGAGGTTCCCCGGTCCGAGGTACCGCCGGCAGGAGACCCCACCACGACCGCGATCGGGCGCACCTGGTCGGTCAGCATCCGGAGTCCACGAGCCGGCGACTTGTTGCCCATGTTCTTGAAGTACCCCTGATCCATCTCCGCGACGCGCTCGCCACCGCGATACGCGATTACCGGCTTGGCGTCGAAGGTCCGGCAAAGGAGATTGCCCAAGGAGAGGGCCTGCTTTCCATCCGGGCTTCCGTCATACGCAATGATAACTCGCTGTTTCATGTCCTCCACCTTCCCTCGACGACTGGTCTGAACAGCTTCCGTCACCGGAGGGTTCCTGCCATCGGTAGCAATAGCGCAATCTGCGTGGGTAGTTACTACTCATTGGCATCAGGAAGGGAATTCGAGGTCGTTCTTGCGCACATAGCTGATGAGCTCGGCGCGGGTCTTCGTCCCGGTCTTTCGCTGGATGTTCGCCCGGTGCGTCTCCACCGTGCGAACGCTGAGGAACAAGTCGTGCGCAATCTCGGGGTTGGTGAGACCGCGGGCCAGCAACCCGAGCACCTCGATCTCCCGGGGAGTGAGCTGATCCGGCGGGCCTTCGGAATCCGGCGCCGAAGCCAGCTTGGCCCCGAGGCTCGGGTTCAGATAGGTATGACCGGCCAACGAAGCCCGGATCGCATCGACGAGTTCACCCGCGGCCGAATGCTTCACCACATAACCGGAGGCCCCCGCCCGGAGAGCCGTCCTCACAAAGGCCAGTTCGCTCTGCATCGTCAACACGATCACCTTCGTTTCCGGCGAACTCGCCAGAACTTTCGGGATCAAGTCGAGACTTGACTCGCCTGGCATGTTGAGGTCGAGGATCAGGATCGACGGACGATGGCCGAGGACGTATCGGGCCGCATCCTCCGCGGTGCCGGCATCGGCCACCACACGGATGTCGTCCTCGGACTCGAGGACCATGCGCACACCATCCCGCACGATCACATGGTCGTCGGCGAGGACGACCGTGATTTCGTCGCTGCTCTCAACCGCGAGATCCATCCATGAAGTGTCGCTGCCGGATGTGACTTCCGCATCGGTAGCACCCCCTTGGCCCCGTCAGTAATAGCTACTGACACCATCTGCACAAAGGTTTTACCATGATACTTTCGGCAAGTTGATGACCCGGAAAATCCCTTATTTGGAGGAATCTTTAAACACGGGTTATAATTGGCACAAGTTGGTGTTTGGGGGGTAGGAAATGTAGCTACGGTCATACAACGCTTGCTTGGAAACGCATGCACGAAGGAAGAGCAACGCAGCGGTATCTGGAAAACGCCCTGGAGGCATGGCGTCAGCTCGACGGGACCGACCGGGAAGAGGCTGACTTCGATTCACGGCGGGGGGAACTTCAGCAGGCGATGGGCGACCTTGAAATGGCGATTTCATCGTCCGCCCGTGACGAAGAGCGGGAAAGCAGGCGCGCGGCGATAGCGGCGTCGGAACGCGAGCGCCAGCGCTGGGCCATGGAACTCCATGACGAGACCCTGCAGGACCTGGGCGCCCTCCGGGTGATGGTCGAAGGCGCTCTCAAGCGCGGCGACGCCGACATCATGCGCAATGCGATGGTCATGGCTTCGGCGCAGATCGAGGAGTCCATCAACGGTCTCGAGACGCTGATCCAGATGCTGAGGCCGGCGACGCTCGACCAGTTCGGGATCGGTGCGGCAGTCGAGAGCCTCGTTGAGCGGATGAACGCCCGAACCGACTTCCTCGTGGATGTTCACGTAGATCTCCATTGGGAGACGGGACGCATGCCGACCCGCCTCGAAACGCAGACCGAATCCACCATCTACCGCGTCGTCCAGGAGGCCCTGAACAACGCGATCAAGCATTCGGACGCGATCCGTACTTCGGTATCCATCACTGAGGACGCCGGGCAGGTCACCGTCATAGTCGAAGACGATGGCAAAGGCTTCTCGCCTCTGGCGGCGAACGGTGGGCGCTTCGGGCTATCCGGCATGCGCGAACGGGTAGACCTTGTCGATGGCACGATGGAGATCGATTCGTCTCCCGGCAAAGGCACGTGTGTCGAGGTGCACCTGCCGGCCCTCCACCGGGAGCGACCGGAAATGCGCGAGTCAGGGAACGTCTAGCCCGTTCTGTTTGGCGTACGCGATGAGTTCCGCCCGGGTATCCACCCCGGCCTTTCGCTGGATGTTGGCACGGTGGGTTTCAACAGTCCGGACACTCAGGACCAGTTGATCGGCGATCTCGGGGTTCATGTAGCCGTTTGCCAGCAGCCCCAGGATTTCTACCTCTCTCGGCGTGAGCTGGTCCGGAGGTCCGCCGTTCGCGGGTTCAGCGGCAAGCTTCGCCCCGAGCGCCGGGTTGAGGTACGTCTCACCTTTCATGGTCGTTCGGATGGCCTCGACCAGTTCGCTCGCAGCCGAATGCTTCACCACATATCCGACCGCCCCCGCCTTGAAAGCAGCGCGGACGAAAACGATCTCGCTCTGCATCGTCAGCACGACCACCCTGGTTCCCGGCGAGCTTTTCTTGATCGCCGGAACAATGTCGAGGCTCGGCATGCCTGGCATGTTCAGGTCGAGGATCAGGATCGAAGGACGGTGTCCGGAGACGTACCGGAGAGCGTCTTCTGCGGTACCTGCTTCGGCCACGACCTCGATGTCCGGTTCGGCTTCCAGGATCATTCGGATCCCGTCCCGCACGATCACGTGATCGTCTGCGAGGACGACCGAAATTTCGGCGGATTCTTTGTGCATCGGGTCATCGGTGTCGTTTCAGCGGGGATAAGCGACGCTCCTCCAGAGCCTGCGTCCTTCGACGTGTTTGTCCAAACCGGGTGGTACCTGAGGTTTCAGGTCTCCCGCAACGCTATGAATCCCTCTCGAAAACTCCCTGTGTCTGGGGGGCTCGGCGAACTCGACGCCCTCCCCCTTCACTTCATTCCCTGAAGTTAGTCCTCAAGGCGAAGTGCGCGGGATGATAGACAAAGCCCGGGACGAGGTCAAGGACCCCTGTACACAACCGGCATCGTTAGTTTCCGGATTCGCCGAAGGGCTCATCGCGTTCGCGGAAGGCTTCCCGGAATCCGTTCCTCGTAGGTCATGGTTTCCGGTTCTGTCATGTAGTCCATTCAGTCGCATTCATCTGGGCCATCTTCCACCCTCCGAATGCACGTTCGAGTTCAGCAGCGACAGCGAGCGCGAGTTCGTCCGCGCCTTCCAGCGCCACGACCTGGACGGCGAGTGGCGTGCCGGCTCCGGTCCAGCGAACCGGCACGATCGCGGCCGGCATGCGGGTCGCGTTGAAGGGGCTCGCATAGGGAATCTGCGTGAGCGGGCGCCAGGTCGCGCCGTGTCGGGGCGGTCTCGTGAATAGGAGCGGGCAGAGCAGGACGCCCTCGCCGATCGCCTCTTCCACCTGTCGCCGGTGCTCTTCCAGGCGCTCGAACCCGCTCTCGCCCAGCAGAGGTCCGAGCCGACCCCCGATCCGGATGTAGCTCTCGACGATCAGTGCCTCCCGCGAGATGCGGGCTCCGCCGCCGACGCCCCGGACCAGTTCCCTGATCGTGCTGTAGTCGGATCCTCCGCCGAGGTCTCGACGGACGCCGGCCAGGGTGTGTTCCCGCAGCAAATGGGTGTAGAGGAAGCCGAGCCGGTCCAGCGGTAGGGAATCGTTCCGGTGGACGGCCATGCCGGCGGATCCGAGTGCGCCTGCAGCAAGCAGGACGGCCTCCCTCACTTCCTTGCGCGGCGGAAGCGGCCCGTTCCGCAGATTGACGACGCAAGGTATTCCATCGATCGACGGGCGTTCGGCCATCGGCTGACCCCCGAGGACCGAGAGAGCCAGTTCCAGGTCTTCGACCCTCCGGGCCAGGGGCCCGCCGACGTTGAAGCTCCGTACGGGCGCGGCGACAGTCGGTACGTGTCCTCCCGTCGGCACCCGGCCGGTGCTCGGCTTCAGGCTGACGCAGCCATTGTTGGCCGCGGGGTTGCGGAGGGATCCGCCTATGTCACTGCCGAACCCCAGCGGCGACCCCCCGGCTGCGAT
>JBPPMI010000311.1:0-2595 GCA_051305975.1 Solirubrobacterales bacterium | reverse complement strand
ATGCGTGAAGACGTGATCGAGGCGCATGCTGAACTGTCGACGCTCTGCGAGCACATCCACCTTCCGCTCCAGTCCGGATCGACCCCGATCCTCAAGAAGATGCGCCGGACCTATTCACGGGAGCGCTACATGGACCGGGTCGCCATGATCCGCGAGCGGCTGCCCGACTGCGGCATCACCACCGACATCATCGTCGGGTTCCCCGGGGAGACGGACGAGGACTTCATCCAGACCCTCGAGGTGGCCGAAGCCGTCGGATATGACGGTGCTTACACCTTCATCTACTCGCCGCGCCGTGGCACGCTCGCCGCGGATATGGACGGTCAAGTCTCCCATCCGGTCAAGAAAGAACGCATGGCGGCGCTGCTCGAGGTCGTCCAGCGCCGGGCGAAGGAACGGGCACAGCGTTTCGTCGGGCGCCCGGTCGAAGTTCTGGTCGAAGGACCCAGCCGAAACGATCCGACCCGGATCCGTGGACGGAGCAGGCACAACAAGGCTGTGAACTTCGAAGGGACCGCACAACCGGGACAGCTGGTCGAGGTGGACATCACCGAAGCCACTTCGCAGACCCTGACCGGCACAGAGAGGCTGCTGAGCAGGATCGGGGTGTGACCGCCCCCGGACCGGAGGCCAGGCCGGTCATCGCCGTCTTCGGGCCGACCGGCATCGGCAAGACCGGGGTGGCCATCGAACTTGCCGGGCAGTTACGGGCAGGCGGAATCAGGGCGGTGGCGATCAACTGCGACGCGATCCAGGTGTATTCGGGCCTGGAGATCGTCAGCGGCGTCGCCGGTGCGGATGAGACGGCCCGCCTCGAGCACCGGCTCACGGGATTCGTCCCGGTCGACGAGGAGTTCAGTGCGGGCAGGTACGGGGAACGGGCTCACGAGGAGATCGACCGCAGCCTGGCAGAGGGCGAGCAGCCGATCGTCGTGGGCGGCACGGGGCTGTACCTGCGCGCTGCGCTGACGGAACTCGACTTTCGCCCGGCCGTTCCCGAGGCACTCCGGACCGCAGTGGAGGCCGAGCTCGCCGAAAAGGGCCCGGAAGCGATGCACGCGACCCTTCCACCGGAGTTCCGCGATTCGATCCACCCGAACGACCGGAAACGGATCGCCCGGACCATCGAGCTGATCCGCGACGGCCAGACCCCGGCACGCGACCACGAGGGTGGTGGAGAGCTCTGGACGGCCGACCTTCGCCGGCCCACGCTCCTGTTCGGCCTGGTCGACGATGATGATGCTCTGGTGGAGCGGATCGACCGGCGGGTCGAGGCGATGGCGGCGGCCGGTGCGGCCAGAGAGGTGGAAGATGCGATCGCGGCCGGCGCATCACGAACGGCCCGCGCAGCAATCGGCATTCCCGAGTTCCTCGAAGGTGACCTCGACCGGATAAAGCTGCTCCACCGCCGCTACGGCCGAAGGCAAATGACCTGGATGCGCCGCATGCCCGGCGTGGAGATCATTGAACGCAGTAGCCGATCCGACACGGCTGTTGCTAGGGACATCCTCGGACGGATCCACATCCAAGTCGCACAGCGAAACCATCCGTGACTTCTATTGAGCGAAGTGACTTGGATGCCGTGTTCTCGCGAGGTCGACCCGGATTCCCTATTCCTATAGCTTGCGGGGCCGCATGAAGTTCGAGAAATGGCAAGCGCTGGGGAACGACTATCTGATCCTCGAAGAAGAGAACCTTCCCTGGGAGCTCAACCAGCAGCGGATCCAGCGCATCTGCGATCCGCACTTCGGGGTCGGTTCCGACGGTGTGCTCCTGATCTCCCGCAGCGACGACCCCACGTATGTGGCGAGGTTGCGTATCTTCAATCCCGATGGTTCCGAAGCTGAGCTCTCCGGCAACGGGGCCCGCGAGGCCATTTTGTACATGCGCCGGCACGGCTGGACCAAGGACCGGGAGTTCTCGATCCTGACCCCGTCCGGGCCGGTGACGCCGCAGAGCACTTCGGACCGCACCTGTTCGATCGAGATGGGTCGGGCCTCGACCACTTCACCCAACTTTCCGAGCGGCGGCGAAGACGGTCTCGGAACCGTCTCGTCCGCCGGCCGCGACTGGGATTTCCGACACGTGTCGATAGGCAATCCCCAGTGCGCGATCGAAGTCGGCGCCGACATCGAAACGCTCGACCTGTCGAAGATCGGTCCCGACATCGAAAACAGCGGACTGTTCCCGAACCGCACCAACGTCTCTTTCTTCCGCGTCTCCGGATCGCGTGTCCGGGCCCGGATCTTCGAGCGTGGCGTCGGCGAGACGCTTTCTTCCGGCACCGGCGCCAGCGGCGCTGCCGTTGCCGCCTACCTCGGCGGGGCACCGAGCCCGATCACGGTCGAACTCGACGGTGGCGAGCTGCTAGTGGAAATCACCCCTGAACTCGATGTGACCCTCACCGGCTGGGCTGACCCGATCCTCAACGGCGAACTCGCGCCGGAACTGGTCGAATCCATGAGCGAGCTCACCGCCTGACTACCCGAAAGGAACCCTTGGCCCTCACCGATCCCTCCAAGCGACTCGAAGCGATGCCTCCCTACAAGTTCGCGGAGCTCGAACGGCAGATCTCGGACAAGCGGGCCGCGGGCA
>JBPPMI010000310.1:0-2051 GCA_051305975.1 Solirubrobacterales bacterium | reverse complement strand
GGCATGATTCCCGCCGGCGGCTCGATCGTAGTCTTGAAGGTGACGAAGAACTTCTGGCCACCGACCGGTACGTAGCTGGTGTTCAGGTCCCAGTTGAGGACGCCGCTGCCCGCGATGCTGGTGTCGATCGTGTTGTTCGTAGTGTTGCCGGGGAAGTCCTGGTAGCTGCCGGGGACGTACTTGGCGTTCCGCGGCAGGAAGTCCGTGACCTTGAGTTCCTTGGTGTCGACGGCGCCCGGGAAATCGATGCTGAGTCGCCAGCAGATGGTGTCACCGGGGTGGTACTTCGGGATGCTGTCGACGTAGGTCGCGGTCTGGCAGTCGGAGCCGGAGGCGGCAACCTGCTTGTTCAGGACAACGGACGGCGCGGACTGGCCGGCGGCCGAGGCGTCGACGACTGGCTCGGGCTGCTGGCCGTCACTCCAGATCTGCGGGCCGAGGACCGAGCAGTCGGGCTGGCCGGGAGCCGTGCAGCGCGAGTAGGCGCTGCCGGTCAGGTTGACCTTGTTCTCGAATCCGTCCTTGGCGAGGATCGGGGTCGAATCCTGGAAGTTCTGCTGGTACTGCTTCCGGGTCCTGGTCGGGAAAGTGATGACGAACTCGTCGTTGACGGTCGTGTGGGCGAGCTTGGCCAGCGTGGACGGATCCCACTTGATGGTGAAAGTGCCGTCGGCGTTCTCGGTGACGCTCTTGTACGGGGCGCTCGGATTGGCACCGGTCGGAGCGCACTCGGAGTCCGAGGCGCTGTTTCCGGTGGTGTAGTTGACCGGGCCCAGCGGGCAGAGGCCGCTCGGGAGGGTGTCGGTCACTTCGATGCCTTCGCTGTAGCGGTACTCACCGGTCCGGAAGCGGAGCTCCCAGGTGTTGATGGCGCCCTGGGCGATGGTGTTGGACGTGAGGTTGGACTTGTAGACGACCAGGTCCTCGGCGGTGCGGGTGATCGAATCGTCGTCGGTGACGTCGATCGAACCGCCGCCGGACTTCTGGTACGAACCCGCGCCGAGCGCGTAGTTGGTCAGCTTCTGCTCGTCCTGGACTTCGTTGTCCGGTGTCGCGCGGTTGTTGTCGAGGTTGTTGCCCTGCGCGCCGGTGAGCTTGTCCGGTGTGGCGCCGCTCCAGTCGAGGGTGTTGTTGGCCAGCGGAACCGCGGCGCGGTACCGGTAGGTGACCTCCTGGTTGGGGGCCAGCGTGCCGGTGGACCAGCGCACGTGGGTGTAGACGGCGTTCGGGAGCGGGCCGGACGGGCCGTCGGGGTCCGTCTGGACGGTTTCGACGAGCTGCGGCTTGTGGCAGTCGGGGACCGGCTTGACGACGATCGGGCCGGAACCGGGGTACTCCTCGGTGCTTCCCGGGTTCGTCGGAGCGTTGGAAGTGTTGTCGGCGTCGCCTTCGCAGCCGAGGAACTCGAGGCCGGCGGGCAGGTAGTCGTCGATCGAGGTGAGGATCGTCGGGTTGACGTCGTTGTTACGGAGCTTCAGCGTGTAGATCGTCTGGTTGTCGTGCACGCCCCGGAGGATCTCGCCTTCCCGGCTGGGCTCGGACTTGGTGATCTCGATCGCGTTGATCTTCGAAGTGGTCGACGCGCTCGCGTTGCCGGTCCAGGACGCGGGGATGTTGGTGCCGTTCGCGTTGAAGGCGGGCACGGTCCGCGGATCCGTGTTGATGAAGGCTTCATAGGTGATTCCGTAGGTCTGGCCGACTTCGTACGTGTTCACGCCGGCTGTGGCGTGCTTCACGTTGAAGTTCAGCGACTGCGACGAGTTGGCGACGAGGTCGGAGACGTTCGAGAAGATCAGGGTGGTCTGGCCCGTGCCCGGCTGGTTGGTGATCACCTGGGGCGCGACGGCTGCTCCACCGTCATACGAGATGCCGGCCGGCAGGACGACACGGAAGCTGAGGTTGTAGCCCTTCGGCTGGCCGTTCGGGAGCGAAGCGGTGACGGAGACGGAACCGGACTCCCCGAAAAGGGGACTACTGGCGTTGGCGCTGAGCGCGAGGTTCGGGGTGCCGGCCGCCTGGGCGGTCGACACGGTGAAAAGGCCGAGGCCGAG
>JBPPMI010000309.1:0-4377 GCA_051305975.1 Solirubrobacterales bacterium | reverse complement strand
GGTCGGTTCCGTTCAACGACGCCGATGCGCTCGAGAGCATCCTCGACAAGATCGGCGACCAGATCGCGGGCCTGATCATGGAGCCGGCGATGATGAACATCAACATCATCCCGCCGAAGGAGGGCTACCTCGAACGGGTCCGCGATCTGACCGCCCGGCACGGAGTCAAGCTGATCTTCGACGAAGTCAAGACCGGGGCGACGATCTCTTCCGGGGGCATGACCGCCCGCTCCGGGGTGACACCGGACATGATCACCCTCGCCAAGGCCGTCTGCGGCGGATACCCGGGAAGCGCAATCGGCATGTCGGACGAGATCGCGGCCCTGATCGACTCCGACGAGGTCAAGCAGTACGGCACCTTCAACGGCAACCCGCTGGTGATGGCGGCAGCCGAAGCGACGCTCACCGAGGTCCTCACTGACGACGTCTATCCCGAACTTGAAAGGAAGAACCAGTACCTGCTCGACGGTTGCCAGGCGATCATCGACGAATACGGCATCCCCGCCTACACCGAAGGGATGGGCGCCAAGGGCTGCGTCGTCTTCGCCCCTGAACGCATGTACGAGTTCCGCGACCACCTGACCAAGGTGAACGAAGAACTATCGACGCTCGCGTGGCTCTACCACATGAACCACGGCATCTTCATGACCCCGGGAGTCGAAGAAGAGTGGACGATCTCGGTCGCCCACGAAGACAAGGACCTGGACAAATACCTGGAAGCTTTCGAGATGTTCGCCAGGGACGTCAGCGGTGGCGGGGGCGGCTGAGCGAGGCTTCGCTCAGTCCTGGGAGATTCCGCCACCGACTACGTCGCGGAACTTCTCCTTGAACCTTTCGGTCCGTCGTTCAGGGCTGAAGCGGACTTCGGCGAGTGCCTGCTTCGCCGGGTTCTTCTCCCCGTAGCGGCGCTTGCCCCAAGGTGAATTCGGTTTGCCGATCCGGCAGGCGCCGTAGAGCGCGATCGGCCAGATGAAGAATCCGACCACGGCGTGGAGGATCCGTTCCTTGAGGAAGCAGATCATCACGACGACCAGGACCATGATCGCGATGACGATGCTGGCGATCAAGGCCGCGGTGTCCGCGGTCGTGATCTCGAACGGCCGGACGCCGAACATCAGGAGCAGGAGAACAAGACAGGTCACGACCGTGGCGTCGATCGAGCGTCGTCCCTCCTCCGCCCAGTAGACGTCGTCGAGGTGGACCCATAGGGCGAACTCGTCGATCGTGAGCCCGACGCCGATGCCGAAGGCAAGGGCACAGAGCTCAAAAATCGGGCTGTATTCGAAGAAAGCGAAACCGAGTGCCCCGGCCAGCATCATGGTCACGATGCCGAACACGAGGTGGTGAACGTGGACGCCGCCTTCGCTGACCACGCTGCCCGGCCACCACGAAACGCTGCCGCTCCGCATGATGCGAGTACTGATCCGGATGAAGATGAACGAACCGAGGAAGCCCACCACCACGAGGAACAGGGCCTGCTGGTCGTTTTCGACGAGCTGGTCGTGCCAGAAGTCGGCGACGAAGTTGGCGAGGGACAGATCCACGGAACCAATAATGCCGGGTGCCATCGCCTGGTGCGTCCTTGAGACACTTGGGACATGAGCAACCGCCTCGCCGAAGAAACCAGCCCGTACCTCCTCCAGCACCAGGACAATCCCGTCGACTGGTACCCCTGGGGCCCCGAAGCCCTGGCCGCCGCGCAGAGGGATGACAAGCCCATCCTGCTCTCGGTCGGATACGCCGCCTGCCACTGGTGCCACGTCATGGAGCGCGAATCGTTCGAGGACCAGGCCACCGCCGACTACATGAACGAGCACTTCATCCCGATCAAGGTGGACCGGGAAGAGCGCCCCGACATCGACGCGATCTACATGGAGGCCGTCCAGTCGATCACCGGTAGCGGCGGCTGGCCACTGACCGCGTTCCTCGATCCTGAAGGCGTCCCGTTCCACGGCGGCACCTACTTCCCCCCGGATTCTTCGACGGGCATGCCCAGTTTCATGATGGTGATGGATGCCGTGGTCAAGGCCTTCGACGAGCGGCGGGACGAGATCCGGTCCCAGGCCAATGACGTCCGGGTCCGCCTGGGTGCCGTCTCGATGATCAGCGCCAAGGAAGGCGACATCGATCCCGCGCTGCTCGCCGACCGCACGAAGACCCTGCTCGAGCTGGCCGACACCGACCTCGGCGGGTTCGGCCCCGCCCCCAAGTTCCCGCCTGCCTCCACGCTCGACTTCCTGCTCGCGCGGGGCGAGACCGAACCGGTCGAAGTGACCCTCGACCGCATGGGCGCCGGCGGCATCTACGACCAGATCGGCGGAGGCTTCGCCCGGTACTCGGTAGACGACGTCTGGCTGGTCCCGCACTTCGAGAAGATGCTCTACGACAACGCCCTGCTTGCCCGCACCTACCTCCATGCCTGGCAGGAGCTCGGCCACGACCGTTACCGCCGGATCGCGGAAGAGACCCTCGACTGGATGCTGCGGGAGATGCGGGACGAGGCCGGCGGCTTCTACGCCTCGCTCGACGCGGACTCCGAGGGCGAGGAGGGGATCTTCTACACCTGGACGGTCGACGAGCTGCGTGAGGTACTCGGCGGCCGGGCCGACCTCGCGATAGAGACCTTCGAGGCTTCGATCGACGGCAACTTCGAAGGACGCAACGTGCTCCATTACCCGTTCGAGCATCCACCTGGCGAGATCGAACCGGAGATCGAAGGGATCCGCACCGACCTGCTGGCTGCCCGTGCGGAACGGGTGCGCCCGGCACTCGACGACAAAGTCGTGCTGTCCTGGAACGCCCTCGCCATCTCTGCCTTCGCCGAAGCCGGCGCGGTCCTCGGCCGCAACGACTACATCGAGGCCGCCGAAAAGTGCGCGGACTTCATCTGGGACCGGATGCGCGATTCGCAGGGCTCCCTGCTCCGTTCGTGGCGGCAGGGTGAAGCGAGGCTGAACGCCTACCTCGAGGACCACGCATTCCTGCTCGAAGCACTGCTCACGCTCTACCAGGCAAACTTCGACGAAGAGGTGTTCAAGCGGGCCCAGGGACTCGCCGAAACGATGATCGACCGTTTCGCCGACCCCGACCGCGGAGGCTTCTTCACCACTTCCCATGACCACGAGATGCTGATTGCGCGGCGCAAGGACGTCGGCGACCACCCGATCCCCTCGGGCAGCTCGTCGGCCGCGCTCGGCCTGCTGCGGCTCGGCGACCTGACCGGCGAGATCCGGTACGTGCGCCAGGCGCTCGGGGTGCTGAAGCTTCTCGCCCCGGCCACCGCCCGTCAGCCCGACGCCTTCGGCCACCTGCTGCAGGAACTGCAGCTGTATCTGGCCCCGTCCGGCGAACTCGCGATCGTCACCCCCGATGGCGAGGATCCCGTAACTGCCGGAGAATCAATGCTCGGGCAGTTCCGGGCCCGCTACCGTCCGAACTTCGTCGTCGCCATGGGTCCCGAAGGCTCATCGGTCCCACCATTGCTCGAAGCCCGGACTGCCCTCGAAGGAATGCCCGCGTCCTACGTATGCGAAAACTTCACCTGCCAGGCGCCGGTGAACGACCCTGAAGCACTGCGAAAGGAACTCGATGCCGTCAACAACTGAAACTGCCCGCACCTATTTCGAGGCCGTCGGCCGGCAGGACCTGGAAGCGATGGGTGACATCTGGGGCGAGGGCCGGCCCAGCCGGATCGTCGGCCTGGTCGAACTCACGGCACCCCACGGTGTGACCGAGTGGTTTTCCGGGATCTTCGCGGCCTTTCCCGACTTCGCCCTGAAGATCGAGGAGATCGTGGCCGAAGGCGATTCGGCGGTCGTCCGCTGGACCGCCAAGGCCACATTCGACGGAACCGGCACCTTCGAGGGGTTCAAGCCGAACGGTTCGAAGATCGACATCGAAGGCATCGACATCGTCGAAGCGAAGGACGGGAAGATCCACTCACTCGTCGCGGTCCTGAACGGCCTCGACCTCGCCCGTCAGATCGGCGCGGTCCCGCCCGCCGGGTCCGCCCCCGACAAGGCAATGGCAGCAGCCTTCAACGCGAAGACCGCGGTCGTGGCGAAGATCAGGGAACTACGCAACTAGAGAACGGGCAGGAAGCTTTCGATTTCGAACGGGGTGACCTGGACCCGGTATGAGTCCCACTCCTGCCGCTTGAGTTCAATGAACCGGCGGAAGGTGTGCTCTCCGAGGGTTCGCAGCACCAGCTCGGAGTCGGCCGCGAGTTCGATCGACTCACCGAGTGTCGCCGGCAGCTGTTCGATGCCTCGCTGGGCCATCTCGTCGGGTCCGAGGTGGTAGAGGTTCTCCTCCATCGGCTCCGGCAGTTCGTAACCCTTTTCGATCCCCTCTAGCCCCGCCTGGAGCATCCCGGCG
>JBPPMI010000308.1:0-5489 GCA_051305975.1 Solirubrobacterales bacterium | reverse complement strand
TAGATCGCGTACTCGACGTACTCGTCAGTGGTCGTTTCCTCGACCCCGCCCGGAGCGAGGACGGTCAGCTCGGCCAGGACGATCTCCGCCTGGTCGGGCCGGCAGCGGACCGCGAGCCGGATCACCTGGCGGTCACGCCCGGGTGCGGCGGAAGCGGCCGAAGAGGCCGGATTCCTTCGGCCTGCGGTTTTCTTCGGTTAGCGTGCCGTCGAGGTCGTTGACCAGCTTGAGCTGCTCGTCGGAGAGGTTGGCCGGGATCACGACGTTGAAGACGAAGCGGTGGTTGCCGCGCCGTTTCGAGGTGCCCAGCTGCGGCAGTCCTTTGCCCTTCAGGGCGGTCTCTGCGCCGGGCTGGGTGCCGGCGGGGATCTCGATCTCGTCCTCGCCGTCGAGCGTCTCGACCTCGACCGTGTCGCCGCTGATCGCCCTGGTCGCATCGACAGGAACCACGGTGATCAGGTCCTTGCCGTCACGGATCATGTTCTCGCGCTCGGCCACGGAAACCTCGACGTAGAGGTCGCCGGGAGGGGCGCCGGGCTCACCGGCGTGACCGGCCCCGGCGATGCGGATCCGCTGGCCGGACTCGATCCCTGCGGGCACGTCGACCTTGAGGGTCTTCGAAGTGTGGCTGCGGCCGAGACCGGAGCAGACGCCGCAAGGAGTCTCGGCAACCTTGCCTTCGCCGTGACAGACATCGCATGGCACCGCCCGGACCATCTGGCCGAAAGCGGTGTTGGCGCGGATACGCAACTCACCTGCCCCGTCGCACTTCTCGCAGGTGTGGATCGGGGTGCCCGGCTCCGCCCCGTTGCCGTGACAGTGCTCGCAGGTGGCGACCACGTCGAACTCGATCTCCTCGCTGACGCCTTCGAGCACGTCTTCGAGGCCGATCTCGATGCCGACACCGACATCGGCGCCGGGAGCGGGGCCACGACGGCCGAATCCGCCCATGCCACCACCACTGCCGCCGAAGAACGCGCTGAACAGGTCGTCGATCGAGCCGAAACCCTGGGCCCGGGACGAAAACCCGCCCTGCTTCAGGCCGTCCGCACCGTACTGGTCATAGGTCTGGCGCTGCTTCTCGTCGGAAAGGACCTCGTAGGCCTCGGCCGCTTCCTTGAACTTTTCTTCGGCGTTCGGGTCTTCACCGTTTACGTCGGGATGGAGTTCCCGGGCGATCTTCCGGAAGGACTTCTTGATCTCCGCTTCGGTTGCGCTCCGGGAGACCCCGAGCACCTCGTAGTAGTCGCGAGCGCTCATGCGTAGACGTTCTCGAAGTACTGGGACAGTTCACGGGCCGCTTCTGAAACCGACTGGATCGCGGTCTCGTAATCCATCCGGGTCGGTCCGACCACGCCGACCGAACCGAGGTTCCGGTGACCGAGGCCGTAGTTGGCTCCGACGACGCTGACCGAACGCAGTTCGGGCTGCGGGTTCTCGGCGCCGATCCAGAGGAAGACCGACCGTTCGTCGATCGCGGAGCGCATCATGCGGAGCACGCTCGCGCGCCGCTCGAGTGCGGTCATCAGCTGGTCGATCTGGGGCAGGTCCCGCGAGCGGCTCTCGTCGAGGAGGCGGCCGGCGCCTTCGACGTAGAGCGTCTCCTCAGGATTCTGTTCGAGATCGACCAGGGCCGGGGACAGCCGCTCCACGAATGCTGCCTCCGTCGGGTCGAGGTCCGGTCCGGCCAGCCGCGACGCGATGCGGCGCGCACCGAGGTCGATTCCGGCGAGCGTTTCGTTGAGGTAGCTCGACGCCCACTCGACCAGGCCGGGATCGACCGGGGCCTGGAAGGTGAAGGCCCGCTTCGTGACGTCACCCGCGGACGTGATCGCGACCACCATCACCACGTCGGGCTGGAGCAGAAGGGCTTCGACCCGGTGGATCGTGGCGGTGCCGAGCGGGGGTGCGACGACCAGGGCCAGCAGGTCGGTCATGTGCGAGAGGGCCGTGGTCGTCTCCCGCATCGCTTCGTCGACCTCGCGCCGGAAACGGTTGGCGTCCGGCTCGGTAGCGGCGGCCCGGGGCCTCACCACGGGCTTCAGCATTATCGACTCGACGTAACGCCGGTATCCGAAATCGGTGGGCACGCGGCCGGCCGAGGTGTGCGGATGGGTCAGGTAACCGGCGGCTTCGAGCGCCGCCAGTTCGGCCCGGACCGTCGAAGGACCCCACGAGAGCTCGGCACTGTCGACGATCGTCTTCGACCCGACCGGCCGGCCGGTATCGAGGTACGCGCCTACCACGAGGCCGAGAATCAGCTCCTGTCGCTGAGAAAGCATGCCCACCATTGTAGGTGGGCCCGGGTTTCGGGCTTCAGCCAGCGGGAACTTCGAGCACGGCGGTGGCGTTCCGGATGACCTGGCTGTCGCCCTGGGCGGCCACCACGTCGAGCGTCACCTGGTCACCTTCGACTGCGGTCACTTCGCCGGTCACGGTGATTTCCCGCTCGGGGAAGCTCATGCCGCGGAACTGGACGGAGAGGCTCTTCAGTGCCCGCGGATCGCCACCGGCTGCGCCCGCACTCGCCTTCGCCACGAGGCCCATTACGTACAACCCGTGGAGGATCGAGCCGGGAAGGCCGACCATCTTCGCGAACTCGGGGTCGATGTGGATCGGATTGAAGTCCCCCGTCGCGCCGGCATAACGGTGCGGCACGTACTTGTCGGGGGTGACCTTCAGTTCCTCGATCGGGTCGCCTGTGTTCAGTGCGGACATTTCAGACTCCCCTGACGATGTTGGTCCAGGTGGCATGGGCTACTTCCGCCCCGTCCTGGTTGACGGACCGGGTCTCGAAGACGTAGAAACCCTTGCCGTCTTTCTCGTAGATTTCCTTGCAGCTCGACGTGGTGGCGATCAGGTCACCGGAGCAGACCGGCTCGCCCCAGACGAACTCCTGGCCGCCGTGGACCATGTTGGCGAAGTTCATCTCGACCTCGGGGTCGAAGAGGACCGGTCCCATGGCACCGGCGCTGTAGACGACCACGAACATCGGCGGCGCGACGATGTCCCGGAATCCTTCGGCTTCGGCCGCGGCTCTGTCGAAGTGGACAGGATTCTCGATCCCGAGCACGTGGCAGTACTCGCGGATCTTTTCCCGGCCAATCTCGTAATCGAAGGCCGGCCAACTCTTTCCTACCGCATCAGTCCTGAGGGCCATCCGGGGAACCTACCGAACAGGGGACTGGGTGCGTTTACTACGTCATACGCCGCCGGTTCCGAAACGCACCCAGTCCGTTTTCAGGCGGGTGCGATGACGAGACGGGCGCCGCCCCGGCGCTTGGCTTCATACATGGCGGCGTCGCAGTCCTTGAGGGCTGCTTCGGGGTCCACCTCGCGGTCTTCCAGCATCAACAGCCCGATGCTCACCCCGGGCTCGTACTGGTCGCCAGTGTCACCGATGTCGAACCGGGCCTTGCCGAAGGCTTCGAGGAGGGAATCGGCGACTCTCACCGCGCCCTCCTGGTCGGTCTTCGGCAGGAGCACCGCGAACTCATCGCCGCCGATCCTCGCAACGAGGTCGGACTCCCTGAGTTCGGCCCGCAGTGTCCGCGCCACCTCCTTCAGGACACCGTCACCGACGTGGTGACCGTGGGAGTCGTTCACCTGCTTGAAGTCATCGAGGTCGATCATCAGTAGAGCGCCGCCGCCCTGCCCGTGGGCACCGCGTATCAATCGGTCGGCCAGGAGTGAGATGAACCAGCCCCGGTTCAGCAGATCGGTGAGCGAATCGTGCCGGGCCTGGTGCTGGAGTTCGTCTTCCCTCCGCCGCCGCTCGGTCACGTCTTCGATGTGGGCGACCGCATTGATCGGGTACGGGTCGTCCGCCTGACCGAGGATGCCGATGTCCAAGGCCGAAACGTCGGCCTTCATCTCGAAGCTGGTTCCGTCGGGGCGATGGACGGTCCGCTCGAGCGTGAAGCTCGGCTGCTCCCCTTCGAGGATCGCCCTGCTGTCCTCGAGGGCCACCGCCAGTTTGTCCTCTTCGATCTCGACCAGCCCGGCCTCAGTCAGCCAGAGACCGACCGCATCGTCTTCGGTATACCCGGTGATGCGCACCGCTTCGGCGTTGGCACCCTTGATCAGGCCTCCGCGCTCGAGGTGCAAATGGAGCAGGACGATGCCGTTCGGCGCCCGGTCGAAGGTCTTGTAGAAAAGCACCCTCTCCCTCTCCAGGGCCCGCTCGGCCACCTTCTGACGGGTGATGTCAGTCGACAGGCCGAAAATGACGTGATCACCGTCCTCACCCTGAGTCACGGATGAAGCATTGACCTTGACGTCGTATTCCTCGCCGTCCTTGCCCGTCGCGCGGATCTCGGTCCCGGAGTCCACCGCGGGCTGTCCCCCGACGATCTGATCGAACCTCGCTGAAGCCTTGTCTGTGTCCGCAGGCTTGATGAAATCCACGAAAGGTTGGCCCCTGAGTTCTTCCCGGCTGTAGCCGAGGCGGCTGCTCAGGGAACCGAAAACGTCGATTATCACGCCGTCCGGGCCGATCAACCAGAGAGTCTGCCCCGAGCGCTCGAACAGCTGTGCCAGTTCTCCGATATTGATGTTCTCGAGGCTCTTCACGCGCAGATTCTTTCTCCCGCTAGTCGTCCAGCTGCAGCACAGCCAGAAATGCCTCCTGAGGTACTTCTACCCGGCCGACGTTCTTCATACGCTTTTTGCCCTTCTTCTGCTTCTCGAGCAGCTTGCGTTTCCGGGTGATGTCACCGCCATACAGCTTTGCGGTCACGTCCTTGCGCACGGCTTTCACCGTTTCGCGCGAAAGAATTCTTGCCCCCACCGCCGCCTGCACCGGGATGTCGAACTGCTGGCGCGGGATCGTCTTCCTCAGTCGCGCGACCAGATCCTTGCCCTGGGTGTAGGCGAAGTCCTTGTGGGCGATCACCGACAGGGCGTCCACCGTCTCGCCGGCGAGCAGCACGTCGACCTTTACCAGTTCCGAGGGCCGGTTGTCGACCGGTTCGTAGTCGAGTGACGCGTAGCCCTTGGTCGACGACTTGAGGACGTCGAAGAAGTCGAGGACGATTTCGGCCAGCGGCAGGTCGTAACGGATCTGGACCCGGTTCGGGCTCAGGTAGTCCATGTCGATATGGGTGCCGCGGCGGCCCTGGCAGAGCTCCATCACCGGCCCCACGTAGTCGGTCGGGGTGATCACGGAAGCCCGGATGTACGGCTCCTCGATCGATTCGATGGAGGCCGGGTCAGGCATCTCGGTGGGGCTGCGGACCTCGATCGTCTCGCCGCCGATCAGATGGACGTCGTAGCGCACCGTCGGGCTGGTGGCCATCAGCTCGAGGTCGTATTCACGCTCTAGCCGCTCGCGAACGATCTCCATGTGGAGCAGGCCGAGGAACCCGCACCGGAAGCCGAAGCCGAGGGCGTCGGAGGTCTCGGGCTCCCACGCCAGCGCGGCGTCGTTCAGGGACAGCTTCTCGAGCGCGTCGCGCATGTCCGGGTACTGCGCGTTGTCCGTCGGGAAC
>JBPPMI010000307.1:0-5229 GCA_051305975.1 Solirubrobacterales bacterium | reverse complement strand
ATCTCGATCTTCCTCGGCACCGACCTCGAGGCCGTCTTCACGGCGATCGAGGCCGGCGAGGGCGATCCGTCCGCCCCGGGCTCGTTCCTGGGCATGGGCACCCCGGTGCTGCCGCCCCTGGCGCGCGACAGCGGCGACCGCAACCGGACCTCGCCGTTCGCCTTCACCGGCAACAAGTTCGAGTTCCGCGCGCCAGGGGCGGAAGCACCGGGGTGCCCATGCCCAGGAACGAGCCCGGGGCGGACGGATCGCCCTCGCCGGCCTCGATCGCCGTGAAGACGGCCTCGAGGTCGGTGCCGAGGAAGATCGAGATGATCGCCGGCGGCGCCTCGTTCGCGCCCAGGCGGTGGTCCTGGCCGATGTTTGCGACAGACGCCCGGAGCAACCCCTGATGCTTGTTCACGGCCTGGATGACGGCGGCACAGAAGAACAGGAAGTTCAGGTTCTCCGCCGGGGTGTCACCCGGGTCGAGCAGGTTGTGGCCCGTGTCGGTGCCCATCGACCAGTTGTTGTGCTTGCCGGAGCCGTTGATACCGGCGAACGGCTTCTCGTGGAGCAGGCAGACGAGGCCGTACTTGCGGGCCTTGTTCTGCATCACCTGCATGGTCAGCTGCTGATGGTCGGAACCGATGTTGGAGTTCTCGAACATCGGGGCGATCTCGTACTGGGCCGGTGCCACTTCGTTGTGGCGGGTCGTGATCGGCACGCCTAGCTTGGCCAGCTCGTTCTCGAGATCCATCATGTAGGCGAGCACCCTTTCCGGGATCGCACCGAAATAGTGGTCGTCCAGTTCCTGGCCCTTGGCCGGTTGCGAACCGAAGAGCGTGCGGCCGGTGGTGATGAGATCGGGACGGGCGTAGTAGTACTGCTCGTCGATCAGGAAGTACTCCTGCTCGGGACCGACCGAGGTGGTCACACGCTTGGCTTCA
Organism: Solirubrobacterales bacterium; assembly: GCA_051305975.1. Taxonomy (GTDB): domain Bacteria; phylum Actinomycetota; class Thermoleophilia; order Solirubrobacterales; family 70-9; genus 67-14. The sequence goes on along the minus strand of JBPPMI010000307.1, from coordinate 4,300 downwards.
TCGTCGCCGAGCAGACGGAGGGCCTTGATCGCGGAACGCGAGAGAGCGTCCATCGAACGCAGCAGCGGGATCTTTGCGTCGAGGGCTTCACCGGTCCAGGACGCGAACGCCGTCGGTATGCAGAGGAGCTTCCCGTTCGGGTTGTCCATCAGGAAGGCCGGGCTCGTCGGGTCCCAGGCGGTGTAACCGCGGGCCTCGAAGGTAGCCCGGATGCCGCCGGAGGGGAAGGACGAGGCGTCCGGCTCACCCTGGATCAGGGTCGAGCCTTTGAATTTGGCGACCGTTCCGCCTTCGCCGGTCGGCTTGAAGAAGGAGTCGTGCTTTTCGGCCGTGAGGTTGGTCAGCGGCTGGAACACGTGGGTGTAGTGCGTGGCGCCGTTCTCGAGGGCCCAGTCCTTCATGGCGGCGGCGACCGCATCGGCCAGATCGACGTCGAGGGCCTCTCCGTGCTCGAGCGTGCCGACGAGGCGGGCGAAGATGTCGTCGGGGAGGCGCTCGCGCTGGGTGGCGATGTTGAAGACGTTCTCCCCGTAGACGATGTTCTCGTCCTGGGTGAGGTCGACGGCGCCCAGTGCGCCGTTGCCGGCCCACTGCGCTGCGGTTACGTTCTGCTGGCGGATCGGGGTCATGTTTCTGCGGTTCCTCCTGGTGGCAAGATTGGTTGAAAAGCGAGAATCAGGCTACCTTTGCGTGGCTCCCGAACCCCTTGTACCGAAGGCTAAGGTTAGTTGAGGGAGACCGTCCTGTGGTACAGCCGACCCGTCGGGGAGCGGGACCGGTGCCAGTCCGGCCCGGGCGGCCGGACGTGCAGGAATATGTGCAGCGGCTAACCAAAAGCGAGTTATTCGCTAACGTGTGCTGGCAGATGGGCATCGCGCGCACCCTCAATCACCGGACCCGGCCCGGGTTCGGTCTCCTGGTCATTCTTGGCTTCTGCCTGGCAACGCTCTGCCTGGGAACCGCAGCCGAGGCCGCCGAGGAAAGCGGTGCCACTACCTCCGGGACCCGGGCCGGAGGCATCCAGATCGAACCGGGCCCCGAGATCAAAGCCGCGTATTGCGTCAAGGAATGCGTGTCCCGCCACAAAGCCACCCCCGGCGCGGTGGTACGCCTCACCGGGTCCTACCTCGACAAGGTGAAACGCGTCGTATTCCCGGGCAAGGTGAAACGCATGAAGGTCAGGCCCCGGGCTCTCTCGAGCGTGGCCGTGCGTGTAGTCGTGCCGAAGGGGGCGGACGACGGGCGCCCGTTCGTCGTCAGCTCGACCGGGGAGCGGTCGAACCGGTCGCCAGACGAGATCCGGGTTGTGCCCCGCAGCCGGATCCCCAAGGAGGTCTTCCCGGTCCGTGGGCCCTTTGACTATCTCGGAGGCGGAGGAAGGTTCGGGGCGGACCGGCCAGGTTATGGCCACCAAGGCCAGGACATCTCGGCCGCCTGCGGCACGAAGCTGGTCGTCGTCAAGCGCGGCAGGGTGGTCTACAACGACTACCACGGCGCCGCCGGAAACTACGTCGTCCTCAACAACAAGGGCGAGAACACGTACTTCGCGTACATGCACATGCGCAAACCGTCCAAGCTGCGCATCGGGGAGAAGGTTCAGGCCGGCGACGCAGTCGGCCGGGTCGGCAACACCGGCCGCTCATATGGCTGCCACCTTCACTTCGAGTATTGGGTCGGTCCGTGGCAGACCGGCGGCAAACCGATCGACCCGCTGCCTTATCTGAAGTCGATCGACTGACCCGGATCACGGCTTGGCGGAGACCAAGGTGGCGAAACCCTGGGCCGACACCCGGGTTGGTAGGTTCGAAGGGCAATCGGGCGGTTGCCGGGGGCGACGCGAAACCACACGGAGGAAACGGTTGCGGATGCGCAGGTTGACGATGATCGCGGTGGCAGTATTCGCCGTCTCGCTGACCCATTTCGCCCCGGCCGCATCCGGGGCGCCAGGAAAACCGCGCCTCCACGCGACGATCCTGACCACGGGTCAGAACCCGCTAGTCAACAAACGCATCCTGAAGGTCAAGGTGAGGAGCGCCCGCCGCGGGGAGGTCCGCGTGCGGGGGTTCTCGACCACCTTCGACCGCCGGGGCAAGTACTACTCGTTCACCCGGGTCGCCCGGCCCCGGTTCCGTCGGGCGAGGCAGGTGAAGATCGTCAACCTCCGGCTCACCAACGCCGGTGTCGAAGCTGTCCGGAGCTGCGAGGACCGCGACCTCCAGGTCCGGGCCGGAAAGGTCAGCAGCAGGATCAGGTCGCTGGTCAGGCAGTCGAGCACCTGTGCGCCACGCCCGCTTGACCTCGCGCGGGCCGATCGGTGCGAATACATCGCCGAACCGACGCCGAACCTCTGCCTGAACCCGTTCCCGAGCAATTACTACACCCGGGCCGACACCTCCACTGAGACCGGGCGCAGGGTCGACCTCCGCACTGACGCGATGCCGGTCAACCAGGCGGGTAAACCGATCAACGCCGCTCCGTACAACGAGAGCGACGGCTTCAGCCAGGGACAGACGATTTCGGTACGGGTCCCCGGCCTCGACAACTTCCTGGCGCTCCACCAGACCAACCCGCCCAGCCTGGCGAACCCACAGCGATATCTCGACCCGAACGTTCCCGTCGTGGTGATCAATTCGGCCACCGGGGAGTGGCAACCGGTCTGGGCCGAACTCGACAGCAACGCCACTTCAGACGCTGACCGCAACCTGCTGATCCACCCGCTGGTGAACTTCGAGCCGGGGGCCAGGTACATAGTCGCCCTGCGAGGACTCGAGGACGCATCGGGAGCGACCCTCCAGTCGCCGGCGGGGTTCCGCTACTACCGGGACCTCCTGCCGAGCCGTGAGATCAGGATCAACCAGCGGCGCTCGTACTTCGAAGACATCTTCCGCCGCCTGCGGAACCAGGGCATCCCGCGGAGAGATCTCTACCTCGCCTGGGATTTCACGGTGGCCAGTGACGAGAACAACTCCGGGAGAGCGCTTTCCATGCGCAACCAGGCTTTTGCCGAACTGGGTGACCCGAACCTTTCGGACCGGACGATCCCGGCGAGGTCCACGGCACCGTCCTTCACGGTCACCTCCGCCGAAGCGGACCCCGACCCGCGGGTGGTCCGGCGGATCAAGGGCACCTTCGAAGTGCCCTGCTACCTGAAGAACCCGGGCGGTTCCGACCCCTGCGGCCCCGGCGCCACCATCAACCTGAACGCGGCCGGCATCCCGGTGAAGACCGGCACCTACGAGGCCAACTTCGACTGCGTCGTGCCGCATGCCGTCGTCGACGCGCCCTCCGCCGCGCCGGGCCGGGCACTGGTTTACGGCCACGGCCTCCTGGGTGACATCGGCGGCGAGATCGCCGTCGGCCCCCAGCTAGACCTCGCCGACGAGCACGGTTTCGTCGTCTGCGGAACCGATGAGATCGGCATGTCGTCGAACGACATAGGCACCGTGGCCTCGGCCCTGGCGGACCTCAACGACTTCCCCGGGGTACCCGACCGGCTGCAACAGGGACTGCTGAACGAGCTCTACCTCGCCCGCCTGATGATCCATCCCGACGGCCTCGTTTCCGCTCCGGGCTTCCACGTGGACCCGATGGACATGGGTAGCGACACCGTGATCGATGTCTCCTCCGGGCGGGCCTTCTACCGGGGCAACGGTCAGGGAGGGATCCTCGGCGGGGCACTCACCGCACTCGCGCCCGACTTCGACCGGGTCTCGCTGGGGGTCAGCGCGATGAACTTCTCGGTGCTGCTCAACCGCTCCAGGGCCTGGGAGACGTACTCGGCCGTCTTCGAGCCGAACTACCAAAACGAGATCGAACGGCCGCTCGTCCTGAGTCTCATCCAGATGCTCTGGGACCGCGGCGAACCGAACGGCTATGCGCACCGGATGACCGACGAACCGCTGCCGGACACACCGGCCCACAAGGTCCTCATGGACGTCGCCTTCGGCGACCACCTGGTCACCAACTGGCAGTCGAACGTCATGGCCCGGACGATCGGCGCCCGGGCCGTCAACCCCTTCGTCTACTCCGGCCGCTGGCCCGGAGTGGACGGCCAATGGGGAATCGACCCGATCGAAGGCTACCCCTTCGACGGCTCGGCGATCGCCTACTTCGACTCCGGCCCGCTTCGTGCGGACCCGATGAACCCGGGGGATGTGCTCGGCACGATCCCGCCTCCGGTCACGAATGTGACCCCGGTTTTCGGGGTCGATCCGCATGAGGATCCGCGACGCGCGGATACCGCCCAGCAGATGGTTTCCGACTTCCTGAAGACCGGCGGGAGGGTGAGCAACCCATGCGC
>JBPPMI010000306.1:0-8176 GCA_051305975.1 Solirubrobacterales bacterium | reverse complement strand
TTAGCGACCATTGAAGCCAAAGAAGGCAAGAGCGACGAACTAGGTGAATTCCTGAAGGGTGCGCAAGAGCACGCAGAGGCCGAAGGCGGCACCATCACCTGGTACGCGTTCAAGATCAACAACACCACGTTCGGAATCTTCGACACGTTCGAAACCGAAGAAGCCCGGCAGGCTCACCTCAGTGGACCCATCGTGAGGGAGCTCGGCGAAGCCGGCCCCGATCTGCTCGAGGGCGAGCCCGTGATCCAGCAGCTCGACATTCTCGCGGTCAAGGGCGACCTCTAGCCCACTCCGCCCCGCGGGGCGACCGCTAGATTTGGCTGGTGCCGAACACCTTTCACGAACAGGCTGCCCGTATCCTGTCGGACCGCCGCGACCTTTTTGCCCTGTCCCCCCCTGGCGCCTACGACGAAGCTGCATACGCTGAACCAGTGATCGAGCGGGTCGTTCGTGACGGCCCGATGTTCAACCCGACTGCCCTGGTTCTGTTGCCCACCCGCGAGATGGCGATTCAGGTCCACGAAGCGTTCTTTCAACTTTCCGGGGAGGAATCGAGGGCCAGAGCACTCGGTCTCTTCGAAGGCAAGCCACTGACCAGCCAGATCGGACCGCTCAAGAACGGTGTGGACGTCGTCATCGGTACGCCAGGCCGTGTGCTCGAGCACATCAAGCGCAGGACACTAAGGATCGAGCAGTCAAAGATCCTGGTGCTGGACCGTGCCGATGAAATTCTCGATGCGGGCCTCGGCCGGGATGTCGAAGCGATCATCGGGAGCACCCCGAAGACCCGCCAGACAGTCATCCTCAGCGCGACCTCACCCAAGGGCGTTCTGTCAATGGCCCGTGACCATCTCCGGGACCCGGAGTTGATCGGAGTGGACAAAGGAGAGTTCGAAGACGCCTCTTCTTCCCCGGTGGCGGACCAGGTCAACGTCCACTTCGATGCAGGGAAAGGTTCCGGCGTGACCCCGCGGGATCTCCTTGGCGCAATCACGAACGAAGGTGGCCTGGACCGCGATCGGGTCGGCGCGATCACGATCAAGCAGAACTTCTCGCTGGTCGCCGTGTTTGCCGAGGACGCGGACGACCTCGTCCGGAAGCTGCGAGCCAGCCGTATCAAGGGCCGGAAAGTGAAGGTTCGCCCCGAGCGTTTCAGTCATCGCCCCCGCTGACCCCTCGGCGCCTCTGACCGCAAGTCCCGTCCCGGTAGCCCCGGGCGGGACTCCTTAGTTCTATGGTCCAAGAGCACTCGCTTGCGCACACGAACGTTCGGGCTATGGTGGTCCAATGGATTGGAAAATCGAACTGATCGGGGTTCCGGTCAGCAACGCCGACCGAAGCCTCGAGTTCTACGGAGCACTCGGGTTCAACCTCGATCACGACCACAAGGTGAGCGACGACATCCGGTTCATCCAGATGACTCCCCCGGGTTCCGCCTGTTCAATCGCGTTCGGCAAAGGCATCACCGAAATGGAGCCCGGCAGCTTGGACAACATGCAGGTGGTCGTCGCCGATGCCGACGAGGCCCGCCAGTTCCTTCTCGACAACGGGGTCGAGACCGGCGAGGTCCAGGAGTTCCCGTGGGGAAGGTTCGTCTTCTTCAGCGATCCCGACGGAAACGGCTGGGCGCTTCAGCAGATCGTCACACCCGGCTGAAACGGCTTACGACCCCTGAAAGCCCTGTTGCTACGCTGTTTGTAGCTCCAATGAGCTCCGGACGAGACGCGCCGTACCCGGCAGGAACGACGACGCGACCATCAACTCAACTCGTTTCTGGAGGCTCTCATGTCGTGGTTGCTGCTCTTCGTCGCCGGTCTGATCGAGGTCCTTTGGGCCCTCGTCCTCACCGGCCACCTGGCCGAAGACGAAGAGGCAGAAACCGCCGAGACGGAAGGAACGGCATGAGCACCACGGAGAACACCGACGCAACACCGGCACCCGTCGCCGATGAAACCGCTGTCCGCAAGGCGGTTTCCTCGACGCCTCGTCCTCCGCGCGCCGGCCGGATCTCGGCAGCCCTCACCTTCGGGTGGCGCGGGATGCTGAAGGTGAGACACGTGCCCGAGCAGCTCCTCGACGTGACCATCACGCCGGTGATGTTCGTCCTCATGTTCACGTACCTGTTCGGTGGCGCGATCGCCGGATCGACCGCCGACTACCTCGATTACATCCTCCCCGGGATCGTCGTCATTTCGGTGCTCTTCACCACCGTCTATTCAGGGGTCGCGCTCAACACCGACGTGACCAAGGGCGTAGTCGACCGTTTCCGCTCACTGCCCATCTGGTCTCCGGCCCCGCTGGTCGGCTCGCTGCTCGGTGACAGCGTCCGATACATCATCGCCGGTACGGTGATCGTGGTCGTCGGGCTCATCCTCGGCTTCCGCCCGGAGGAAGGACTTCCCGGAGTGGTCGCCGCCCTCGCCCTCGTCGTTGTCTTCTCCTTCGGCCTGTCATGGGTCTTCACGACCCTCGGCCTGCTGCTGCGAACGCCGAGCGCGGTCATGAACGCAGGCTTCATGGGAATCTTTCCGCTCACGTTCCTCTCCAACGTCTTCGTGGAACCCGACACGCTGCCTTCAGGCCTCGAAGCCTTCGTCGAAGTCAATCCGATCTCGATCCTCGCGACCGCATCACGGGGATTGATGCAGGGCGGCGTCGTCACCAGCGACATCGTCATCTCACTTGCGGTGGCGGCTGGGCTCACCGCCGTCTTTACGCCGATCACGGCGTACCTCTACCGCAAGGCCTGAAACCAGAAAAGCCCCGGCTGGACCTCGTCCAACCGGGGCTCGGGATCGAGCGGAACGCCTACTTGTCGCCGGCGAGGATCCGGTAGAGGCCCTTCCGGGCTTCATCGACGATCTCTTTGGCGCGCTTCAGCTGATCCGCGTCGCCGGTCTGCGCCACCTGCATGGCGGCGATGGCGAGCGCTTTGGAGGCAGTACGGAGGTCACCGAGCTCGGAGGCCCCGTCGTCACCGTCCGTTTTCCAGGGCGTGCCCATCTTCTCGCGGTTGGTCTCGACGTGGGCCTTGCCTTCGTCGGTCAGCGCGAATGCCTTGCTGCCTTCGACCTCTGTCGGTTCGATCAGGCCTTCGTCCTCGAGCTGGGCCAGCGCCGGATAGACCGAACCCGGGCTCGGGCGCCAGACGCCCCCGCTCCGCTCTTCGATCTCCTGCATCAGGCCGTAACCGTTGCGAGGCTCTTCCTCGAGCAGCAGGAGCGTCGCCAGGCGGATGTCCCCGCGCCGCGCCCGCCGGCCTCGCCGTCCGTGGCCACGATGAGGTCCACCGCGTCCGCGGGGTCCTCCCCGTCCTCGGCGCCCGCGGGACTCGCCGCCCCGGTCGTCGGAGTCGTCGCTGCCCATCATCGCGATGAATCCAGGGAAGAATCCTCTGCCTTCGCCGCGATCCTGCCTGTGTGGTCCACAGTGATGTGGAACTTCAATATTGGCACCGTACATGTGGTCCTCCCTTCAAAATAGAACTTCAGTTCGAACATCACGATATATCGCGATTGTTCGTTTGTCAAGCTCTATTTCTGGAACGCCACCACTTCATGCCGCTCTGAACTGAACCGGGCGGCCTCCATAACCCGCATCACGAGCAGGCTCTCCCCAGAATCGACCGGAGGCGGAGAACCTTCTCTGATCCACTTCTCAGCCGCCCCGTAGAACTGTTCGTAGGCCCCCGCAAGAAGCGGAAGCGGCTCTTCGGTTCCGTCACTTGTCACACGAATCCCGGGCTCCCTCTCGCCGTAGCCCGGATCTCCCGGCAGTACTCCGTCAGCCAGTTGCGCCTCCTGCGGGTCGAGCCCGTCGATCGCGATCCCTCCACCGAGCCCACCGAGCCGGAAACGCGGACCGGCCAGCGGCGCAACCTTCCCCATGTGCAGGTGGGACCTAACTCCACCCGCATGCTCGAGAGCGATGAAAACATCGTCGTCGGCCTCCACGCCCGGCCGCCGGCGATCGACCTCGGCGTAGATTCGGACCGGCGCACCGAAAAGGGCGATTGCCTGGTCGATCAGGTGGGCTCCGAGATCAGCAAGCTGACCCCCGCCCTCGGCCGGGTCGCCGCTTTCCCGCCAGCCCCCGCCGCTTTCGGGGCGGAACCGTTCGAACCAGGATTCGAACCTGACGACTTCACCGAGTTCGCCATGCTCGAGAAGCGTCTTGATGGTCAGGAAGTCGCCGTCCCATCGACGGTTCTGGAAGACCGTCACTTTCCCGCCCGCGGACAGCACCTCTTCTGCCTGGGCCACCGTCGGAGCAAGCGGTTTGTCGACGACTACCGGCACGCCGGCTGCGATTGCGCCCAGCGCGTTCTCGGAGTGGAATCGGTTCGGGGTCGCGACCACAAGAAGGTCGATGTCTCCGAGGATGACTTCGGTCGAGGGGACGACATCGGCGTCTGGATACCTCGAATTCGCCAGCGCCGCACGTTCCGCGTTACCAGTGACGACCGCGCTGACGGCCAGTCCCGGGGTGGCTGCGACGAGCGGCGCGTGAAAGACCTGACCGGCCAGTCCGAAACCGGCGATGCCGACACGCAGGGGTTTACTCATACCTGAGCGCGCCCAGGCTCAGTCAGCCCCGAGGAGCTGCTCCGCCATCGTCGCCTGGTCGAAGTAGACACGCTCGATGACGATCTTCTCTCCACCGGGTTCGAAGATGAAAAAGGCGCACATCCGGCATTTGAACGACTTGCCGGTCGGCTGGATGCCGCGGAGCTCGCCCTTCATCGTGCCCAGCAGATCGAACTCGACGATCACCGCGTTCTCCGCGGCGCACATCTCTACGTTCTCGTTCCGCTGGTGGCGTTCGTTCAGTTCGGATTGCTCCATGAAAAGCAAACTACCACCGCCATCGGAGCCGATCCAGCGGTTAGGGTCACGCCTACATGAACGACCTGCGCCTCACCCATATCGGTGGTCCCACCGTCCTGATCGAAATCGGCGACTGGAAGCTGTTGACCGACCCTACCTTCGATCCCGCCGGAGGCAAGTACAACTTCGGCCTGGGTACCGGTTCGGAAAAACTCGCCGGCCCCGCGATCTCTGCCGGGGATCTGCCGCCGATCGACGCGATCCTGCTCAGCCACGACCACCACGACGACAACCTCGATCCAGCGGGACGCGAACTGCTGCCTTCAGCCGGCTCGGTGATCACCACGACTTCGGGCGCGAAACGGATCGGCGGGAATGCCATCGGACTGGACGACTGGGCCAGCTACAGTCTCGAATCGGAAGGACGGGTACCGATCGCGGTCACCGCCACCCCGTGCCGCCACGGTCCCCCACTCAGCCATCCGCTCGTCGGTGACGTGATCGGCTTCGCACTCACCTGGGAAGGGCAGGAACACGGTGTGCTCTGGATCTCCGGTGACACAGTGCTCTATGACGGCGTTCGCCAGGTAGCCGGGCGGCTCGAGGTGGACGTCGCGCTGATCCACCTCGGCGGCGTCCGGTTCCCCGTCTCCGGTCCGCTCAGGTACACGATGACCGCGGAAGACGCAATCGAGCTTTGCGGTGAGATCAAACCCCGCACAGTCATCCCGGTCCACTACGAAGGCTGGAAGCATTTCCGCCAGGGTCGGGAACCGATCGAGGCGGCGTTCTCCGAAGGTCCCGCTCAGTTCAAAAGGAGCGTGCAGTGGCTTGACCTCGGTGAGCCGACGACGATCGATGGTTGAGCCCGCCCGCCGGGCGTCTCGTGGGGCAACTTCTGGCGCCCGCAAGTGTTGAAGTAGTACCAATAGAAGCAACAGCCGGCCGAAAACGGCCATACTGTCGCTGTCCCACGTCCCGCACCGCATCAAGACAGGAGAGGTCCTTTGATTCAGCAGCTGAACCGTGTTCAGACTTTGCTCGCCGTTTTCGCCGCAGTACTCGGTGCCGTTTTCTTCGTAGCCTTCATGACCGCCGGCTTGGCCGGCGCCAAACCGAAGAACTCAAAGATAGTCAAGGGCCCCTCGGGCCTCGCTTTCTACAACAAGAAGCCGAAGAAGATGCCGAAGCAGCACGGCAAGCTGATCTGGCAGCGGAACGCGACGAAGGCCACTCAGCTTTCGGCAGCATCGTCGACCAAGACCGTGCTCTACACGTCCAAAACGGCCAAGGGCAACATCGTGTCGGTATCCGGCACGATCGCCATCCCGAAGGGCAAAGCCCCCAGGGGCGGCTGGCCGGTCATCTCCTACGGTCATGGCACCACCGGCATCGCCGACAAATGCGCACCTTCGAGAGTCGCAGTCAAGGATCCCACCGACTACGTCTCCTACACCGATGACATTCAGAACAGCTGGCTGAAAGCCGGCTACGTCGTCGCCAGGACCGACTACCAGGGTCTCGGCACCCCCGGAATCCACCAGTTCCTGATCGGCAAGCCCGCCGGTCGGAGCATCCTCGACATCACCCGGGCTGCCCGTGCCCTGAACCCGAAGATCAGCAAGAAGTACGTGATCGCCGGTCATTCACAGGGCGGGCACGCCGCGCTCTGGGCCGCCGGACAGGCTGCCAGCTGGACCCCCGAGCTGAAGCTCAAGGGCACGGTCGCTTACGCGCCCGCCTCCCACCTGAAGGAACAGGCCAGCCTTCTGGAGAGTATCCCGGTGCCGAGCTCGCTCTCCGCACTCGCATCGATGATCGTCAGGGGGGCCCAGACGGCTTCCACCGACATCAAGCCCTCAGAGCTGATTGCGAAAGAGCCACTGGCGTTCTACGGCCAGACCAAGACCGAGTGCCTCGAGCGCCTGGCACAGCCGGACAACCTCGGTGGCATTGCTCCTTCGGAACTCATTCGCGAAGGTGCGGATCTCGACCCGCTGCTCGACCTGCTGGAAGACAACAATCCGGCAGTGAAGACCGCGCCTCCGATCCTGCTGGCGCAGGGTGAAGACGACTCGACCACCTACATGTTCCTGACCAACATCCTGAACGACGAACTCGTCGCCAAGGGTGACACCGTGGACTACAGGACGTACGAGGGCACCGACCACAGTGGCGTCCTCGATTCAGCGGCGGACGACGTCGACGCGTTCCTCGCCGAGTGGTTGCCTTCGGGCCGCTAGACCTCTCTGAAGGTTCGTGACAAGGCCGGCCCTCCCGGGGGCCGGCTTTTTCATGCCCTCTTCGCGCCGATCCGAAGGGTTTTGTCCGATCGTGTCGTTTTCCGGTCTTCCTGATCGTCGTGTGAGTGAAAGTGCCGAATATGTGAGGGTTGATTCACGGCCTTCGGACGAACTGAACGACATGAGAGACGAACATCAAGGTCATGATCATCATCAAGGCAGATGCGGATTCCGAGAACAAGGATCGTGACGAAGCGATCGAGTGGGCCCGGCGGATCCCGGACACTGACAAGAAGCATGGCATCCTCGAGATTCGCGAATTCATGACCGCCGAGGACTTCGGTCTCTCCCCCGACGAGACGCGGAAGGAACTCCGTGAACAAGTCGCAAAGGGCTGAGACGCCTGTCACCCCGAACTGAACCGAACCAGCGCAAGGCAAAGGAGAACGAAATGAAGATCATGGTTATCGTCAAAGCAAGCGAAGCATCCGAGAGTGGCGTCATGCCGACGACGGAAGAACTCAACGAGATGGGCAAGTTCAACGAGGAACTGATCGGCGCGGGCCTCATGCTCGACGGCGACGGGCTTCGCCCCAGCGGACACGGCAAGCGGGTCGTATTCGAGGGCGGTAACGCGGAAGTCATCGACGGACCGTTCGCCGAGACCAAGGAACTGGTCGCCGGCTACTGGGTCTGGGAAGTCAAGTCGATGGACGAAGCCGTCGAATGGGCGCGCCGGATCCCGTTCACGAACGACGCCGTGGAACTCCGTCCGTTCGCCACGATGGAGGACTTCGGCGACGACTTCACCCCGGAACTCCAGGAAAAGGAAGAAGAACTGCGGGCCCGTACCCAGACCAACTGAATCGCCGATGGGCTCCCCTCCTGGTGGACAAGCTCGCCGGAGAGTGCACCGGCTGACCGTGGTTGCTTCAGTCCAGTTCGCCGGTGCCGCGGAATTCACCGGATCCGCTGTCGTCCCGGGTGACTCTCACGATGATCTCACCCGAGCGCCCGTCAGCGAGCCTGATGCGCGCCTTGCCCGCGACCGGTTCTTCCCCGGAGGCTTCCTCGTATTTACCCCACCAGGACGGCACGCCGAAGCCG
>JBPPMI010000305.1:0-15436 GCA_051305975.1 Solirubrobacterales bacterium | reverse complement strand
AGGTCGAGGACCACGGGCGCGCCGCCGGCGTTCTTGACGTCGCTGGCGTGATCGACGTTCCGGATGAGTGATCGGACCCGGTCACCCCGCTCGTGGAGGATGTCGGTCAGGAAAAGGGCGATCTTGCCGTGTCCGCCGGCTATGAGTACGTGCATGAGTTCAGGGTAGATGGTCTACCGCGGGGGCGGGCAAACTTTCTACCGCGATGGCGGGCGATCTGAATTAAAGAATGGTTGCGCCCTGTTCGAGTCTCGCTGAGCTTTGGATAACTGCATCCAAGTTGGATGTCTTGACTAGCTGACCATGTCCATGCCAGCTACCCCGGGGGGCCTAGACGGGTCAAGGCAGGAAGACTTCTCCGCGGCTGAGCAATGTGACGTTTCCGCCGACCTTCGGGCGGCCGTCGACCATTTTTGCTTCGAGGCGGGAGGCCCTTCCCATTTCGACTCCCTGCTCGACCACCACTTCGGAGATGTCGAGGCAGTCCTGGAGGTAGGCGATCAGCGGGCCGGCCGCCGATCCCGTGGCCGCGTCCTCGATGCCGGCGAGGTCTTCACCGAAGCAGCGCGCCCGGATCGTCCGCGAGCCACGCTCGTGGAAGAAGGGATAGACGTTGAGGGCCTGACGGTCGTCGATCTCCCTGACGGCTTCGAAGTCCGGCACGCAGGCAGCCAGGGCCTCGCCGCTGCCGACCGGGACCAGCAAGGCGGGCAGTCCGGTCGAAACGACCTGGCCGGTCAGGCGCGGATCCATCTTGTCTTCTCCGAGACCGAGGGCGGGAGCCAGGCGCTTCACCGGGAAGCTCTCGCCGAACTCGGCCGCGGGCTGGTGGACGGCGGCGTGCCAGAGGTCGTCCTCAGAGCTGAATTCGATCTCCTGAAGACCGACCTGGGTCTGTTGGGTGAAGGCGCCGGCCGTTTCGCCGCGAGCGATAGCCACCGCGACGGCGGTTCCGAGAGATGGATGCCCGGCGAACGGGATCTCGCCCGAGACCGTCCAGATGCGGTTCAGGTAGTCGGCTCCCTCGTCGGTCGCAGCCTGGACGAAGGTCGTCTCGGAAAGGCTGACCTCGCGACTGAACGCGAGCATCGTCTCGTCGGAGACCCCGTCGTCGTCGAGCACCACGGCCAGTCCGTTGCCGAGCAGCGGGGTGTCGGTAAAGACATCGAGCCAGATGAGCGGCCGGCCCGCCGGCGTGCTCAACGGTTCTCCGGGTCGAGGCGGCGGAAGAGACCCCCGTGGTAGACGAGCGGTTCGGCCGGTTCCGCTTCCACTTCGATCACGTCGCCGGTGAGGATCACGTGGTCGCCGCCGTCGATCACCTCATGCAGGCCGCAGACGATGTGGGCGGGGCAGCCGGTGATGATCGGAACCTCGAGATGTTCCTTCCACTCGACCGCGGCCCACTTTTCGGCGAGTGGTGCCTTGGTCGCGAAGATCTCGGCGGCGGCCCGCTGGTCCAGCCCGAGCACGTTGATGCCGAAACGGCCGGTGCTCTCCACGGCCGGCAGGGTCCTCGATCCGCGGTCGAGGCAAACCAGCATCATCATTGGATCGAGCGACAGGGAACAGACCGCTGAAGCCGTTGCTCCGGCCGGTTCACCCGGGCCGAAAGCGGTCACGACGGTGACTCCCGTGGGCAACAGGCCAACCACCTGGCGGAACTCTTGTGGATCGGGGACGGCCATCAGTTCGCCGCAGACAATATGATGCCCTCGCTGTGCGTGCCGTCCTGATCACAACCCTCGCCGTCGCCGCCGTGTGCGGGCTCTCTGCCTGCGGTTTCGGCGAGAGTGGCATCACCGTCTCGAAGGACGAGCCCGAGCACCACGGGGCCGAACTCTTCGCCGCGAACTGCGCCGGCTGCCACACATTGAGCGCCGCCGGAGCCGAAGGCACCGGCAACCGTGGGACCCGGGTCCAGGGCCCGAACCTCGATCAGCGCACCGAAACTTACGAATCCGCCCTGTTCGTCATCCAGAACGGCGGCTACTCCGGCGCGATCATGCCGCAGAACATCGTCGTCGGCGACGAGGCCGAAGAAGTCGCCCGCTTCGTCGCCAAGTACGCCGGCAAAGACGCCGGCGACGAATAGTCACCGGCAGCGGAACATGCTCGACCTGAAACTGATCCGGTCCGAGCCCGACCGGATCAAGGCCGCACTCGCCCGCCGTGGTGCCGCCGAACAGATCGACGAATTGCTCGAGCTCGACGCCCGCCGCCGTACACTGCTGCCCGAGATCGAAGCGGCACGCAGTGAGCGGCGAACGGCCTCCGAAGGAATCGGCGAAGCGAAGAAGGCCGGCGAGGACGCCTCCGAAGCGATCGCGGCCGTGAAGGAACTCAAGGGCCGGATGGAGACGCTCGAAGGCGAACTGGCCGAAATCGAGGAGAAACGCGACCGGATCGCGGTCTCCCTGCCGAACATCCCGGCCGATTCGAGCCCCGACGGCTTCACCGACGAAGACGCGGTGATGATCCGCGAGGTCGGCAAACCACCGGAGTTCGGTTTCGAGATCCGCGACCACCTCGAACTGGCGGCGGCACAGGGCATGATCGACATGGAGTCCGCCGCAAAGACTTCCGGCACCCGCTTCGCCTACCTCAAGGGCGACCTGGCGATGCTCGAGTTCTCGCTCGTCCAGAACGCGATGAGCGTGCTCCGCGAAGAGGGTCATGAACCGGTGATCCCGCCCGTCCTGGTCCGGGAGGAAGCGCTGATCGGCACCGGCTTCCTGCCCGGTGACCGTGACCAGATCTACGAACTGCCGAAGGACGAGCTCTACCTGGTCGGCACGGCGGAGGTGCCGCTGGCCGCGATGCACCTGGACTACATCTTCGAAGCGAATGAGCTTCCCGTTCGTTACGCCGGGTTCTCCACCTGCTTCCGGCGGGAGGCCGGTGCGGCCGGCCGCGACACCCGCGGCATCTTCCGGGTCCACCAGTTCGACAAGGTCGAGATGTTCTCGTTCGTCGAACCGTCGATGGCTACAGACGAGCATGAACGCATCCTCGGAATCGAGGAACGGATCCTCACTGAACTCGGACTGCCCTACCGGGTGGTCGACGTCGCGGTCGGCGACCTCGGCTCCTCTGCCGCCAGGAAGTTCGACTGCGAAGCATGGATCCCCAGCCAGAACCGCTACCGGGAGCTGACTTCGTGCTCGAACACGACTGATTTCCAGGCGCGGCGGCTCGCCTGCCGTTACCGCCCGGAGGCCGGCTCCGGCACCGAATTCGTCAACACGCTGAACGGCACCGCGGTCGCCGTCGGCCGGACCCTGATCGCGATCATGGAGAATCACCAGCAGAAAGACGGGAAAATCGCTTTACCTGCGGTGTTGCAGAAATACGGGGCGCCTGACACAATCGGCTGATCATGGAGCCGAAACGGGTTGTCATCTGCGACGACCACGAAATAGTGCGGGAGGCACTGAAGGCGCGGATCAAAGACGCGTCCGGGCTCGAACTCGTGGGCGAAGCAATTAACGGAATCGAAGTGGTCGACCTCGTCTTCCGGCTCGAACCCGACCTGCTGATCATCGACGTCGAGATGCCGAAGGCGAACGGCATCCATGCGATCGAGAACATCCTCGGCAAGAAACCTGGGATCAAAATCCTGATCTTCACCGCCCACGGCAACCCGAACGTGATCGACCTCGCCGCGCGGAGCGGCGCATCCGGCTGCCTGCCGAAGTCGGCATCGGCCTCGGAGATCGATAAAGCTGCCAAAGCCGTGCTATCCGGCGATACCTACTTCCCGGCCTCGAAGGAGGCCGACGACGATGGTGAGCTCGAGCGCCTGCGCAAACTGTCCCCCCGGGAGCGGCAGATCCTCGACCTGCTCGCGACCGGGATGCGGGCCCAGGGAGTGGCCGCCGAGATCGGTATCCAGACCGCCACCGTCTACACCCATGTGCGGAACGTCGTGCTAAAGCTGGACGTCGACACCCGCACACAGGCGGTCGCGATCGCGACCAGGTACTCGTTCCTCAACTCGGACCCGGACACAACCCCGAAGTAGGGTCGCTCCTCGTTCCTTACTTCTCTTCGAACTCCAGGGCACAGCCGTTGATGCAATAACGGTCGCCGGACGTCCCGGGGCCGTCCGGGAACACGTGGCCGAGGTGGGCGTGGCAGTTCTTGCAGATGACCTCGGTCCGCTTCATGCCGAGGCTGCGGTCCGTGTGGAGTTCGACGTGTTCCAGGTTGGCGGGCTCCGTGAAACTGGGCCAGCCGGTTCCGGAGTCGAACTTCGCGTCAGAGCTGAAGAGTTCGGTGCCACAGACGACGCAGTTGTAGGCGCCGGTCGCCTTGTTCTCATTCAGGGCCGAGGTGAAAGGACGCTCGGTGTGGGCCTTCTGGGTCACCGCGTAAGCTTCATCGGAGAGTTTTTCCCGCAGCTCCGAATCGGGCATGGTGATTTTGGGTTGTTCACTCATATGGCCTCTTTTTCTGAAAATTCCCATTTGCGTTCTCAAGCAATTTTAGCTGCCTGCGCAAGTGCACTGGTCGTTTTCACGCTGTTGGCAGTCACGGCGACACCGGCGGAAGCCGCACGTGGACTGGTCGCCCCGGCTTCGAAATGCAAGAACCAGGACGGGTACAGCGACGAAGCCGCATCCCGCAAGTCGATGGTCTGCCTGACCAACTACGCCCGCAAGAAGAAGGGCCTGAAGCGCTACAAGGTCAGGTCCATGCTCACCCGGTCCGCGACGAAGAAGGCAGCAGACATCGTGCGCTGCAAAGACTTCTCCCACACCGCCTGCCGGCGCGAGTTCACCTACTGGTTCGAGAAACTCGGCTACACCGACAGTCCGGGCTGGTCGGCCGGCGAAAATATCGCCTGGGGCAGCGGGAGCTTCGGCAACAGCCGCTCGATCTTCCGGGCCTGGCTCAAATCCCCTGGCCACCGTGCCGCCATCCTCAGCCGCGACTACCGCGAGATCGGGATCGGAGTCGCGAACGGCAAGCTCGAGGGAGACCTGGGCGCCCGTGTCTGGGTGCAGCACTTCGGCCGCCGCGGCTGAGCAACCAACTCGGTTCGGGGGCCTTCCAGCGGGTAATAGCATGGTGCTACCGACCAAAGGAGCAGCATGGCCGACGAGCCCGAACTCGATGTACTGCTGAAGACCGAGCAGACCTTCCCGCCGCCACCCGACTTCGCGGCTGTAGCTTCTTTCCGGGATCCCGCCGTCTATGAGCGGGCCGCGGCCGACCCCGAGGCGTGGTGGGCCGACTGGGCGGAACAGCTCGAATGGATCGAACCCTGGCAGCAGGTGCTCGACTGGAGCGATCCGCCCCGGGCCAAATGGTTCGCCGGCGGCAAGCTGAACGTCTCGGTCAACTGCCTCGACCGCCACGTCAAGGACGGACGCGGCGACAAGGTGGCATTCCACTGGGAAGCCGAAGATGCCACTGAGACTGGCGATGCCGGCCGGATCGGGATCACCTACGACTGGCTGCTCGACCAGACCCAGCGTTTCGCCAACGTGATGAAAGGTCTCGGGATCGGCAAGGGCGACGTGGTCGGCATCTACATGCCGATGGTGCCCGAAGCCGCGGTGGCGATGCTCGCCTGCACCAGGATCGGTGCGGTCCACAACGTCGTCTTCGGCGGGTTCTCGGCCGAGTCGGTGAAGGAGCGGATGGAGGTCTCCGGTGCAAAGCTGCTGGTCACCGCCGACGCGACGCTCCGCCGGGGGAGCCCGATGCCGATGAAGACCTCGATCGAATCGATCTTCGACGAGCTCGACGAGATGGACAACGTGGTAGTCGTCGACCGTTGCGGCACCGATCCGTCGATGACCGAGGGCCGGGACCATTTCTGGGCCGAGTCGGTAGGGGCCGCCGATCCCGTGTGCGAACCGGAACCGATGGACGCGGAGGACCCCCTCTTCCTGCTCTACACGTCCGGCTCGACCGCCAAGCCGAAAGGCATCGTCCACACCACCGGCGGCTACCTGACGCAGGTCGCGGCCACGCACAAGATGGTCTTCGACCTGAAGGACGACGACGTCTTCTGGTGCGCGGCCGACATCGGCTGGGTCACCGGGCACTCGTACATCGTCTACGGGCCGCTGGCGAACGGAGCCACCTCGATCATGTACGAAGGCGCCCCCGATTATCCCGAGAAGGACCGCTGGTGGGAAATCGCCGAGCGTTACGGCGCGACCATCCTCTATACGGCACCGACGGTGATCCGCTCGTTCATGAAGTGGGGCGAGGAGCTGGTGCAGAAGCACGACCTGTCGAAGCTCCGCCTGCTCGGGTCGGTCGGCGAGCCGATCAATCCCCGTGCCTGGCTCTGGTACCACGAGCACATCGGCGGCGGCCGCTGCCCGATCGTCGACACCTGGTGGCAGACCGAGACCGGCGCGATCATGATCAGCCCGCTTCCCGGCCTGACCACCACAAAACCCGGTTCCGCGACGGTGCCTCTCCCCGGGATCGAAGCGAAGATCCTCGACAGCGAAGGGGACCCTGTCGAAGAAGGTGGCGGCACTCTCGTACTGGGCAAGCCCTGGCCGGCCATGGCCCGGACCCTGTTCAACGAGCCCGACCGTTACGTCGAGACCTACTGGGACCGTTACGGGCCGGAGACGTACCTGGTCGGGGACGCCGCCCGGCGCGACGAGGACGGCTACTTCTGGATCGTCGGCCGGATCGACGACGTGATCAACGTTTCCGGGCACCGGCTCTCGACCATGGAAATCGAGTCGGCCCTGGTCTCGGACCCCGGAGTCGCCGAGGCCGCCGTCATCGGCGTGCCTGACGACGACACCGGCCAGGCGATAGTCGCTTTCGTCACCCCGCAGGGCGACGCCGAGCCGGGGGACGAGTTCACGACCGCGCTGCGTGAACACGTCGCCGACCGCATCGGCAAGCTCGCCCGGCCGAAGCAGTTCTTCTACGCGGACGACCTGCCGAAGACGAGGTCGGGAAAGATCATGAGGCGCCTGCTGCGTGACATCGCGGACGGCAAGGACCTCGGAGACGTCAGCACCCTGCGCGACCCGTCGGTGGTCGACGACCTGACCGAACAGGTCGAAGCCTCGAAAACGGGTTAGCCGAAACCCCGGACTTTCGCCCTCCCGGGGCGGTTCCGGCACGTCCGCCTGTTTCCTTATCGTCGGTTGAGGGAAGAACTCTGGAACTCACCACGTTAAAGATCGAGGCGATTCATGGCGGAAACCGAAGAAGCAGTCGAATACGAATCGACCACCGCCACTCCGCTGAACCAGACGATTTCGCGGCGGATGCTCATGTTCTTCGTCATCGGCGATGTGCTGGGTGCCGGCATCTACGCCCTCGTCGGCGAAGTCGGCGGCAAGACCGGCGGCGCGATCTGGGCCGCGTTCCTCTTCGCCCTCGCCCTGGCGATCTTCACCGCCTTCTCGTACGCGGAACTCGTGACCAAGTACCCCAAGGCCGCCGGTGCGGCGCTGTACGTCAACAAGGCGTTCAAGATGCCGTTCGTGACTTTCCTGGTCGCCTTCGCCGTGATGTGCTCGGGCCTCGCCTCGGCGGCGACACTCTCCCGGGCGTTCGGCGGTGACTACCTGTCCGCCTTCGTCAGCTGGGACGCGGTCCTGGTCGGCCTGGGCTTCCTCGTCCTGATCGCCCTGATCAACTTGCGTGGCATCAAGGAATCGATGCGCTTCAACTTCGTCCTCACATGTATCGAGGTCACCGGCCTCCTGATCGTGGTGGTCATCGGCGTAGCGTTCCTGGCGGACGGCGGCGGCGATCCCGGCCGGGCCCTCGACTTCAAGGCCGACACCGGGGTCTTCTCCGCGATCCTGGCCGGTGCCGGCCTCGCTTTCTTCGCCCTGATCGGGTTCGAAGACTCGGTCAACCTGGCCGAAGAGGCAAAGAAACCGCGGATCGACTACCCCTGGGCGCTGTTCGGGGGCCTGATCGTGGCGGGGATCATTTACCTGCTGGTCACGGTCATCGCTTCGATGGCCGTTCCGACCGACACCCTCGCCGGATCCGACGGCCCCCTGCTGGAAGTCACCGGTCAGGGTCCGCTCGAAGTGAACGACAAGGTCTTCTCGGTGATCGCTCTGTTCGCCCTCGCCAACGGCGCACTGATCAACATGATCATGGCCTCGCGCCTGCTCTACGGCATGGCACGGGAAGGCATCCTGCCGGCGATCTTCGCCAAGGTCCACCCACAGCGGCAGACGCCGTACGTGGCGATCATCTTCACCACGCTGCTCGCCGCCGGCCTGCTGATCACCGGTGAACTCGAAGAACTCGCTGACACGACCGTCCTGTTGCTCCTGCTCGTCTTCGCCGTGGTCAACGTTTGCGTGCTGATCCTTCGGAGGGACAAGATCCAGACGGAGTACTTCAAGGCGCCGACGATCATGCCGGTTATCGGCTTCTTCGTCTCGCTGGCCCTGCTCACGACCAAGGACACCGACTCGTTCGTCCGCGCTGCCGTCCTGCTGGTCATCGGAGCGGTCCTCTACCTGATCACCTGGTTCACGCACGGCCGGCACAACCCGCCGAATCTCACCACCAAGGAAATGAAGACGATCAACGACCCGCGCTAGGGCCGGGCCAGCGCCAGACGGGTCCGCTCAGCCGGGCCGGTCGAGGAGGCGTCTGATCATCACCGCGAGGTGAAGCGCCAGGGCTGAATCGCCGTCCTTCAGGTCGACGCCGAGGATCGATTCGATCCGGCTCAGCCGGTGATAGAGCGACTGCCTTTCGATGCCGAGCACCGCGGCCGCCTCGGTCTTCCGGCCACCACAGTGGAGGAAGGCCTCGAGGGTTTCGAGCAGGTCCCGTCCGCGGTCGCCTCCGACTTCCAGCAGTGGACCGAGGCGCTCCTGGCTGAACGAGAGCAGCTCGGGGGTCCCACGCATCGAGAGCAGCAGCTGACCGACCTCGGTCCGGCTTGAATCGTGCCAGTCCCGCGACGGGCCGGACGCACCCGCTTCGGCCGCGAGCCGTGAACGGACCAGCGCCTCGGCCATTTCATCCCAGGAGTCGCGGGCGCCGCTGATCGCGAACGCCACCTGGGCCGGATCGGCCTCGTGCTTGGTGAGCGCCGACCGGAACCGGCCGGCGAGCCGCTCCCTCGAAGCGATGTCGTCGGGTTCCGACCCCTTGGTGCCCCGGTCGAGGAGGCCGAGCATGCAGTTGCCGCGGGAGCCGACCAGGGCCGGGCGGTCCGGCTCCGACAGGGCACCGCGGATCGGCGCAAGCAGTGGCGCCCAGGCCTCTTCGAAACCGACCCCTTCGTCGAGTGCGCCGGGCCGCCAGACCGCTGCGACCGCCACGAGCTGACCGTGCCGGCGGGGGAAGCCGAGGGTCGAAGCCCGGCGCGCGGCAGCCAGCGGGTCGACCAGGCCGGCCGCGAACTCGAAGAGCAGGTTGCCCCGGGAGCGGGCCCGGAGTTCGTCTTCTTCACCCCCGCGCATGAGGCCGAGGCCGACGGCGACGGCCGCCCGCTCCATCGCGATCGGGGTGAACCGGTCGAATTCGTTGTCGGCCTGGATCGCGATCACGCGGCCCCAGGTCCGCTTGCGGACCGTGACCGGCATCGCGAGGGCGCCCGTCGCTTCACCGGTCTCATGGCCTGACCACTTGAGGCCCGACCAGGAGTCGACCACGGCCGCTTCGGTCTGGCCAGTCGAGCTGTAGGCGACCAGTTCGCTCCGCGCGTCCTCGAGCACGACCGGATTCCCGATGAGCCGGCTGACCTCGGCCAGCACTGCCTCGGCCCCCGCCCCCTCGAGCACTATCCGGTCGAGGTTGCGGTGGAGCTCCTCGCCGCGCCGGGCCAGGGCGTGACCGGTAGTCAGGAGGCTGCCGTTGACCGCTTCCGAGACCTCGACGAAACGGATTCCGCGCCGCAGGGCGACCATCGGGATGCCGCGCTTCTCGGCTTCCTGGACCAGGGGTGCCGGCAGCTCGCGGTGCCACGCGAAACCGAGTTCGACCGCGATGCCAACGGCCCCTTCGGCGACCAGGTCACGCACGAACCGGCGCTGGGCGGTCGCGTCGGACCCGATCGACACCCCGGTCGTGAGGATCATCTCTCCACCTCGCAGGAGGTTGGAGACGTCGGGCACGTCGAGGCTGTGGACCCACCTGACCTCGGACCCGAGCCCGGCTGATCCCGCCACCAGGTCGGGCAGGGCCGCCTGGATGGTCGGCAGCTCGATGAAGTCGGAAACTGTGAGGGCCCCGGTGCTCATGGACCCGAATCGTAAGGGTCTCGCCGCCTTGATCACCGCGAAGCGTTGATCAAGACGTCAGGACCCGATCCTTGTTCCTCGCCGCCTTGATCACCGCGGAGCGTTGATCAAGACCTCTATGGCGACCGGAGGCGCGCCCCGTTCCTATTTCGTTTCGTCACACCCGACCGTTGGGGCGTTGCTAATTGCGCCGTTTCCGCTTCTTTCGTTCGATCTGCGGACCGTCAGGGTCGGGGTCCGGTTCGTCGTCGAGTTCGGTCGCGCTGCCTTCGATCACTTCGCCCTCGCCACCATCGTCATCCGGTGGTGTGCCCGGTGGTGGCCACGGGATCGCTTCGCCCGCCGTCCAAGCCGGTGGCTTGCCGCCCGGGATGAAACCGGTGATCAGGAAGCCGACGTAGATGAACCAGAGGAGCGTGAACTGCGGGAAGAGGATCGAGACCGCGCCGAGCGCCATCCCGAGCGAACCCCAGAACCGGCTGATCAGTCCAGTCCGCATCGTCGAGAGGGCGATGTAGACGATCGAGATGGTGAAGCCGAGGGCGCCGGCCAGGCCGAGGCCCACGGTGAGGTTCCTCGTCGAGGCTTCCCTCTGGAAGTCCTCGGCGGTTTCGTCGGCGCAGTCGGTAGCGATGTCCTCGCTCGACTTCGTCTCTTCGTCGTCCGTGCTGTCGGAGCCGGTACTCGCCGTGTCCCCCGTCTTGCCGGTGGACCCGGTCACACCGTCAGCGTTCGTCCGGGCGCTCTCCGGAGCGGTGGCCCCGCGGGCGTCGCTGCCGTTCTCCTCGTTCTCTTCGTTGATGCATGCTTCGACGGGCGCCGCGCTCTTCTCCTTGTAGTCGCTGGCAGCCTGGAGGTTCGCTACGGCATTCGTGATGGCGGCGCCGGCCAGGAAGAGCGGGGCCGCGATTACCAGGCCGATCAGCCCGGCCTTGACCTGGTTGCTGCGGGCGGTGGCAGCCTTGAAGAGGTAGAGCAGCGGTGCGATCAGGCAGAGGTAACCGAGCGCCTGGATGATGTTGACGAGGACCAGGCCGCCGCGGTTGTCCTGCACGTTCGCGAGGAAGTCGGCGGCACCATCGCCGGTCGGGACCTGTGAGGCGGAAAGCACGTAGGAGACCGCGATCAGAACGACCCCGAGCACCGAAAGGAGTCCGGCGGCGAGGGCCCATCGGCGCTCGCGTTCGAGTGTCTCTGTCTTGTCGTTCATTGCTCGTCGTTCTCCTCATCCCGAATCGGGTAGTACTCGTAGTCGGTGGGCTCGGCGATCCTTGACAGGCGCTCGCCGGCCGCGAGGACCAGGTCGAGCAGCGGCGCGGCGGCCGAAATGGCGCTCTCGATGTGACCGCGGGTGGCCTGCTGGCCGGGCTCCAGCTCGTTCATGCCGGCACCTGGCCGCTGAAATCAAAAAGGGTCATCGCTCATTACGCTACAGCGACTGTGCCCTCCCCTGATCTCCCGCAAGTCCCCCTCGAAGCCGGTGCCAGCCCGGACAATCCACCCTGCCCGGCCTGTGGCGAGCCGCTCTTCCCCTGGGTCGGGCTCCCGGTGGGCACCGGAATGGCCCACCGCTGCGAAGCGTGCGGACTCGGTGTCCTCAGCCGGACCGGCACCACCACCGACGCGCTGGCCTACCTCGACCGCGGAAGCGACGGCGACGGCAACGTTATCTTCAGCAACCGCGCTTCGTTCCAGGCTATGTTGACGGGCGGGGCCTGGAGCGGCCTCGGCACCGAACGCGCCTACCGGTTCACCCCCGAGGCCCTGCGGCGGCTGGTGTCCAACCGCGACCAGGTCGTCGCCGGTTCGCGCTGGCGGCCCGGGGCAGGCATCGCGACGATGTGGCAGAGCGGCATCAACATGTTCACCTTCGGCCACAACGTCGCCCTCGCCTCGTTCGGTCGCGCCGTCAAGCTTCCCGCCCGCCGGGGCTGGCAGCGATCGCTGGACGCTTTCATCTCGGTGGTACTCGCCATCCCCGCGATCGTGGTCGCCGTTCCCGCGGAGCTGGTCGGAGCCCTGTTCCGCCGCGGCGGCTCCTACCGGGTGAAGCTGGAACTCCTCTAGGCCAGCAGTTCCACGACGGCGTCGGGTCCGTCTCGTTCGGTGAAGACTCTTTGGGCTTCGGGTATCCGGGGCGTGACGGCGTTCGCTGCTTCCAGCAGGATCGGGCTCGACGAGGGTGTCGTCGCGACGGTGATCTGCGCTTTCAATCCGGCGATGCGGGCGGGCTCCATCGGCCACGCCGGCACCGCCGGCAGTTCGACCAGGAAACTGTGGGCGGCCTGCGGTCCGCGGTCGGCCTTTTCCGCGAGGCGGTCCGCACCGGTGCCCAGGGTCGGCAGCTCGCCGCCCAGAAACAGGTCATAGGCGGCTTCCTCGCCACCCTCCTCGGCCGCGTGCCTGATCTCGGCCACGTCGGCCGACATGCCTTCGGTCGCGGCGGTCAGAAGAGCGAACAGTGGTGGTTCGACCAGGACCGCGCGGGTCACGGTCGCCGGCTCAGCGAGCGCGAGTTCGAGAGCGACGACCGCGCCGAAGCCGACGCCGAGGACCGTGACCCCGTCGACCCCGAGTTCCTTGAGCACGCCGGCGGCCTCGATCGACTGTTCGGCGATGGAAGTCCGCAGGTATTCACCGTCCGGTTCGGAGCGTCCCCAGCCGAGGCGGTCGTAAGTGATGACGCGGTGGTCACGGTCCGCGAGGGCTCCGACGGCCGGGTCGAACCAGCCGGAATCGGTTCCCGTGGCGTGGATCAGCAGGACCGGGAGCCCGTCGCGTCGGTCGGTGAAGTGGAGTTCGCTCAGCGGAGTCCCTGGCGGGCTTCCCGCACCAGAGTGACGGCCTCGGGGAAGACCACGCGGATCGCGTCGCGGACCTGCATCGCCTGCTCGTCGCTGTTGCCCTGGAGGTTCAGCCGGTTGATCGAAGCGACGGTCATTTCGACAGCGAGCTTGATCGCGTTGTCGGCCCAGGCAACCTCCTGCGAGTTCTGCATCTGCTCGGCCATTTCCTGCATCTTGGCGCGAAGCTCATCGGGGTCACCGAACATGTCGAAGGGAGAACCTTCCATGGGACAAATGTAGCTGTTTCGTTCCCCCGGCCGCAAGATCGGGGACGGGGTCCGGCGGATCATGACCCCATGGCCAGGCTGCTGAAATCCACGAGGGGCTCGGCGACGGTCGAGCAGACCGGGATCATCCTGCTGGTTGCCCTGGTCCTGGCCGGCGTTATCGGGTACCTGGCGCTCGGCAAGGGCGACCCGCCGGGCCGCGAACTCGGCCAGCGTGTGGCCAACCGGATCGCGTGCGGCCCGAGGAGCCCGGAGACCTGCCGGCAGCCCTCGACGGTCAGCGCGTACGGCTGGCCCCTCGCCCGCCTGCTGCGTTTCTTCGCACCGGCACCCCTGGCCCGCCCGGGGCCGGACGGTGTGAACCTGGTCCCGGTCGACTTCCGTTACTGCCAGCGCGCGAGCTGCGCGGTGCCCGGCCGCGGGAACGGCAGCCTGACCACGGCGAACCGCAGGGCCACGGCGTTCACCGTGGTCGACGACCATCGTGCCAAGGACGGCACGGTCGATCTCGTCTACTGGCTCTACCGCCCGGGTCAGGGATGGGAGGAACTGCGCCGGACGGCGACGGCGGCCGACGTCGAAGCGGCGTCAGGTGTCCGGGAACGCCTGACGGACAACCCGAGGCTGGTGCCCCTGGAGATCCTGCCGGGAAGAAACCACTACGAGCTCCCTTCAGGAGACGAGCCCCCATGGCGATGGCGCGTAGCGCCGAGCCACAACGGACGCTCCACATGACCGGAACCACGGATCCCGATCGGGAGTCGACCATTCTTTGCCGCGCTTTATCCCCATATGCGCAATCCACGGCGAAGATCCGGAGCGCCTGATGACAGCAGCCCCGGGCACGCCCGACCTCTCGCCCCAGGGAATGACCGAGGAGATCGCCCGGACGGCTGACCGTCAACACGGTGTCGTCACCCGTAGGCAATTACTTCAAGCCGGCCTGCCCCCTCGCCTGATTGCGAGTCGGGTGCGTCGAGGATGGCTTGTTCCCGTGTTCCGGGGCATCT
The DNA here is from genome assembly GCA_051305975.1 of Solirubrobacterales bacterium. Classification (GTDB taxonomy): domain Bacteria; phylum Actinomycetota; class Thermoleophilia; order Solirubrobacterales; family 70-9; genus 67-14. The sequence goes on along the minus strand of JBPPMI010000305.1, from coordinate 1,136 downwards.
ATGCCATTGGGCTGGCGAATCTGGACAGACGCGGCCGGTGGATGGCAGCGACCCTGGCGGGCGGGTCCGGAGCGGTCCTCTCACGCCGGAGTGCCGCTGCCCTTCACGGTTTGATCTCGCCGCGCTCGGGACCGATCGAGGTAACCCGGACCACCGGAGGGTCGCGCCGGAAGATTTCGATGAACGGGCCGGGATCGGGGCTATTCGAGTTCATCGCCTACCGCACGAAGTCACTACCTGATCGCGACTTGACAACAGTCGATGGCATCCCGGTCACATCAATCGCGCGCACCACACTCGATCTTGCCGCTTCGGAGAGTCCGGACAGGATGAAGTCGGTCCTGGCCGAAGCCGAGAGGCTCCGTGTCTTTTCCCGGCTGGACTTGATCGAAGTCGCCGAAAGAGGACGAGGCTGGCCGGGGACGGCGAATCTCAAAGAGGCGTTGCGCCAGTGGGATCCCATGGAGGTCGAGACCCGCATGAAGCTCGAGAAAACAATGCTCCGTCTTTGCAGGCTTCATGACTTGCCGACCCCTCGGGTGAACTCCTATCTCGCTCCCTACCTGCCCGATTTTCTGTGGCAGGACGAGCGCCTGATCGTCGAAGTCGATGGCTTCGGATCTCACGGCACTTTTTCGGCATTCAAGAACGACCGTCGTCGCGACGTCGATCTCATGCTCGAACGGTTTCGTGTGGCCCGGTTCGCCTGGGACGACGTCGTGAAGGACCCTGCCGGCACCGCGTCACGAATTCGGAGGCTCCTAGAACTAGGGTGATCCGATTCTTTGCCGCGCTTTATCCCCATATGCGCAATCCACGGCGAAGAACCGACCAGCTACCAGACTGCGCTGTGCTCTTCCATGACGCCTGCGCCTCTGGCGAGCTCAATCCCGTCGAGCACCCCGCTGAACGTTCCGAAACGGTGGATGTAATCGCTTTGGACCAGACCGAAGTTGTCGTGGCGCCTTCGCTCTGCGCCCCCAAACTCGAACTCCAGCAGCCCTCCGTCGCTGAAAGCGACAGCGTCCAGTCCACGGAAGACGACCGGTTCCGGCTCGACCGGGACGCCGTCAACCCAGATCGCCCTCTCGGAATTCACAAGTGGATCGTTGATACCGGCGACGAGGTTCCAGCCC
>JBPPMI010000304.1:0-16525 GCA_051305975.1 Solirubrobacterales bacterium | reverse complement strand
GCCGCGATCGAGGCCCAGGAGTTCGAGAAGGCTGCCAACCTGCGTGACACCGAGCGCCAGCTCACCCAGCGCAAGCGCCAGCTCGAAGAGGAGTGGTCCGAGGGTGAAGAAACCGAGCGCCCGGTACTCGGAGAAGAAGAGATCGCCGACATCGTTTCGATGTGGACCGGCATCCCCGTCTTCAAGCTGACCGAGGCCGAGACCAAGAAGCTGATCGAGATGGAAGGCGAGCTGCACAAGCGGGTCATCGGCCAGGAGGCCGCGATCGAAGCCGTCTCCAAGGCGATCCGCCGCTCCCGCGCCGGAATCAAGGACCCGAAGCGCCCCGCCGGCTCATTCGTCGTCCTCGGCCCCTCGGGCGTCGGCAAGACCGAACTGGCCCGCACCCTCGCCGAATTCCTGTTCGGTGACGAGGATTCGATGGTCCGCATCGACATGTCCGAGTACATGGAGAAGCACGCGGTCAGCCGCCTGGTCGGCTCGCCTCCCGGCTACGTCGGGTACGACGAAGGCGGCCAGCTCACCGAAGCCGTGCGCCGCAAGCCGTACTCCGTGCTCCTGCTCGACGAGATCGAGAAGGCCCATCCGGACGTCTTCAACATCCTGCTCCAGATCCTCGAAGACGGCCGCCTGACCGACTCGCAGGGCCGCACCGTGGACTTCCGGAACGCGATCATCATCATGACATCGAACATCGGGGCCAACGAGATCGCGAGGAACCAGGGCATCGGCTTCACAGTCTCCGACGACACTGGAATCACCTACGACGACATGAAGGGCCGGATCATGTCCGAGCTACGGAAGGTATTCCGTCCCGAGTTCCTGAACCGGATCGACGAAGTCATCGTCTTCCACAAGCTGACCCGCGAGGAAGTGCGCGAGATCATCGAGTTGATGATCGGCCGCGTCCGCAACCAGGTCGCCGAGCACGAGTTGATGCTCGAGCTCGACAACGGCGCCAAGGACTTCCTGGTCGACAAGGGCTGGGACCCGTCCATGGGCGCGAGGCCGCTGCGCCGTGCGATCCAGCGCTACATCGAGGATCCGCTCGCCGACGAGGTGCTGAAGGCAGGCGGGGGCGATTCTGTGGCCGGATCGCTCGTCACCGTCAAGTTCGACGAGTCCGCCGGTGAAGACGACGCGCCGCTCAAGCTGAAGATCACCAAGCCGCGCAAGAAGCCGAAGAAGGCCAAGAAGGACGACGAACCCGAAAAGGTCGGAGTCGCTTCCACGCCCGAGACCTCCGGCAGCACCAAGCCGAGCGATCCCGCCGATGCCGGTGGCGATTCCGCCGAGTCCGCTGCCGGTTAGTCCCGCAACTCCGGGGACCGCCCCCGGTTATAGACTGCATCCAGTTCCCTTAGGAGTGGAGGAGTTGTGAGGAGCGTTTCGAGATTGCGGCTGACTGCTCTGGTCGCCGGTACCATGCTTGCCACATGTCTGGCCCCGGCAGCCGCCCAGGCCGGCTGGTCTGCGAACCAGCCCGTGACCGGAACCGGTCCCGACACCACCAATACCCGGATCGCCGGCAACACCGGCAGCAATCCTCTGGTCGTGTGGACCAAACCCATCCTCGGGATCAACACCGTGCAGGCTGCGCACCTCAAAGAAGACGGCACTTCGGGACCCGTCCTCACCCTTTCCGCTCCTCTCCAGAATGCCGTTTCGCCCGTCGTCGCCGTTTCGCCGAACGGAACCGCCGCCGTGGCCTGGGTCTCGACCAGCGGCACCAGCAACGTCGTCCAGTCGGTCACCGTGAACCAGTCGGACCAGGTGGGCACGGTCGGCAACCGCTCCGAGCCCGGCCCGGCCGGGCAGGACGCAGCCGGCCCCCGCGTGGCGATCAAGGACGACGGGTCGATGGCGGTGACCTGGCGCAAGTTCAACGGGGCCTTCTGGACGGTTCAGGCGAGAGTCGTGTCGGCTGCCGGTGTCGCGACGCCGATCCAGACCTTCAACGGCATCCACTTCCAGGACACCGACTTCCCGGACGTGGCGATGGTGGCCGACGGGAATTTCCAGCTCGCGTGGGGCGTGGGCACCGGCGCCCTCGGCAACGTGGCAACCATCGGGCTGTCCGCGGACGGAACAACCCTCCTGCCGGAGCCGACCTACGTCTTCCCGACCACCGCCCTCGATGACCAAGGCGTCTCCGCGCCTGCCGGAGTGACAGGCGCGCCGGCCAACGCGAGGCTCACCGGCTTCACGAGCGGGCCGATCGTCCTCGCCTGGATCAGGGACATCGCGGTCGATCCAGCGGAGCCCGCCGGCCCCGCGGTCCGGTCGGTCGAATCCAGTGGCATCAGCAACGGAATTCTGGCCGCGCTGACGACCAGGATCTCATCGACGGCCTTCGATGTCTCCCAGCTGAGCCTGGCCCGTGCCGCGACGAGGCTCGACGGCGGCACCACCCTCGGCGGCAACGCCTCCCTGGCCGCCTGGACCACGGAAGTCCCGGGAAACCGTCAGATCCAGGCATCCCGCATCCTGCCGGGCGGCCGTGGCGGCATCCTTTCGACCTTCCCGGGTGACGTCGGCAGCCAGGGCTTCCCGGAGCCGGCACTCAGCACGCTGAACTTCGGGACCGTTGCCTGGACCGAGAGCACGGCCGACCCTGCGGTCAACGAGGCCGTGGCAGGGCGTCTGTCCGCAGGCGGGATCCCGTCCTCGGTTCAAAGCCTGACAACCGGGTCTCTCACCTCGACCCAGGCTCCACGGATCGCGATGGGGCCGCAAGGCGTACCGACCGTGGCTTTCGACGCTGTCGAGGGCGGCAACCTCAACTCGAACTTCTCCCGTTTCACCGACCCGGGCAACGTGGCCGTCTCGCCTTCGGTCCTTGCCTTCGGAAGCCAGATCCTCAACAAGAAGTCGCCGTCGAGAGCGGTGTTCCTGACCAGCGGTGGCTCGACCGGCAACGAAGTCTTCGGAGTCAACCTCAGCGGGCCCAACGCCTCGCAGTTCGTGCTCACGGGCGGGTCGAACTGCGTCCCGGTGATCGCGCCGAGCGACACCTGTTCCATCGGGTTCAACTTCAAGCCCGTCTCGGCCGGGAACAAGAACGCCACCGTGACGCTCCAGACCGAGTCCGGGAACTTCTTCGCCGACCTGAAGGGGTTCGGGTCGGCCCGCACCCGGGTCTCGCTCAGCGTGAAGCCGACTAACCGCGCCCAGCGACGGGGCAAGGCCGGCAAGCTGACCGCGAGCATGAAGAACACCGGTGGCCTCGTGGCGAACAACGTGAGGCTTTGCGCCAATGGCAACAAGAGGGTCATCCGGCCGAAGAAGCGCTGCCTGACGATCAATTCGATCCGAGTGGGGCAGACTGTCAAACGCACCTTCCGGGCCAGGCTGAACGGCCGGGCGAAAAAAGGCAAGAAGTACGCCGTCAACTTCCAGATGAAGGCCGGCAACGCGAACAGCCGTCGCGCTTCGGCAAGACTCCGCCTCAAGGGCTGACCGGCACGGTTCCCCTCTGCTTACCTGCCGACGAAGAAGGGCTGGAGCCAGGTCCTTTCGGCCTTTCGCATTGCGATGTCTCTGAGGTACGGCTCGACCGGACGATCCGGCGGCCCCCACCAGCGGCCCGAGTACCAGGCGCCCATGCTGCCCTCGAGATCACCGGCCCGATACGGCTTGCCGTTCCCGGTGACAGTGTTCAGCCAGGTCTGGGTGCCGTCGTAGTAGGAGCGGATGATGGCCCCGTAGTAGTCGGCGTTGAAAGCCGTGAAGTAGCGCGCGATCTTGCACTCGTTCCAGCAGTGGTAGGGGCGGCGCACCTGGTAGAGGCCGAACGAGTCGCCTTGGTCGCCACGGGTGTCCATTTCCCACCACGATTCGACCACGGCGGCGGCGCGCATCGTCCCGGTGTCGATGCCCCACTTGTGTGAAGCCCACTGGATGATCTCGTCGGTGGTGCCCCTGAATCGCCCGTTCACCTGGTTCCGGTAGGGCATTTCGCTGCGCTTCCGCCAGGACCGGAGGAGTTTCCTGCCGGGAACGCGGTGGTTCGATTTTCGGTTCTGCGGACGCGGTTCGAACTTCGAGCGGTCGACCAGTTTTGCGGCAGCCTTGCTGGTGCGTGGACCCCAGCCGGCACCCTTGGTCTTCTGGTCGTCGGCCGAAGCGAAAGAAGGCAGGAAAAGCATGGCCACGAGGACCAGCAAGCTTGTCGGTACGAGCGTTTTCACTCCGGACAGTGTGGCAAAGCCGTATTACCGGCTTCTTAAGTGGAAAAGGATCAGGTCCTGACATCTTGATCCACCCTCCGCGGGGATCAAGGCGGCGAGACCTTACAGCTCGCTTTCCTCCGGGATCCGGAGGTGCATGATCATCTTGAAAGGCACGTCCATTGCGCCCATCGCATTGATCAAAACGCCGGAGGCGAAGAAATGAGCCACCTCTTCCGGGGTCGCGCCGGTCATTTCCTCGATCTGCGCGAAGGTCCCGATGAAGGCGTCACGGATCTGGGGCTGGAGGTCGGCGTGCCCGCTGGCCGCGAGGATCTGGAGGTGGCACTGGATCCACGCTTCGTCCCGGAGCAGCGCCAGGTAGGCGATGCCCATCTTCCGCAGGCGCTCGTAAGGGGAGTCCTCTTCTTCAACTGCGCCTTTGAAGATCGCCATCATCCGCTCGTACAGGGCTTCCTGGCAGGCCAGGAAGAGGTCGCGCTTGTTCTCGAAGAGGGCGTAGATGTACGGCTGCTGGATGCCCGCGCGCTCGGCGATCATCGAGGTCGTCGTGCCGTCGAATCCGCACTTGCCGAATTCGACCAGCGCGGCGTCGATGACGTCAGCCCGGCGTTCCGCCTGGGGGACTCTGGACTTCTTTTTGACGCTCGCTTCTCCTCGAGCCATCTCGCCTCGTCGTAGACATTTTTGTACGCCGAGAACCCTGCGTTCCCGGGGACTTCCTGTACGAGGGAGTGTATGGGTACCGGCTACCGCGAGGCAATAACGGCCTCAGCCGCCTCCTGCGCCGCTTCGATCTGGCCGGCGACGAGGTCGAGGCCGTTCCCCCAGAATGAGGGGTCCGTCAGGTCGACCCCTACCAGTTTGCCCAGCTCCTCCGGCGACTTCGAACCGCCGGAGGCGAGCATCTCGAGGTAACCGGGGACTATCTCGTCGCCCCGCTCCTCGTAGATCCGGTAGACGGACAGAGCGAGAAGCTGGCCGTAGGAGTAGGCGTAGACGTAACCGGGCGAGCCGATGAAGTGGGGGACGTACGACCACCACGAGGCGTAACCGTCGGTCACCTCGACGGAGTCGCCGAGCAGCTCGACCTGGGTCTCGGTCCAGATCTCGCCGAAACGCTCGACCGAGAGCTCGCCCTCGGTACGCCGGGCGGTATGGACCCCGTCCTCGAACTGGTTCATCGCGATCTGCCTGAAGATGGTGGCGATCTGTCCTTCGACCGACTCGGATAGCAGCCCCAGGCGGGATGCCGGATCCTTCTCGGCCTCGAGCAGGCGGCCGAAGACGAGCTCCTCGGCGAACACGGAAGCGGTCTCGGCGACGGTCAGTGGCGTGTCCTGGTGGAAGATCCCCTGGCGGCCGGCGAGCGTCTGGTGGAGGCCGTGACCGAGCTCATGGGCGAGCGTGAGCACGTCCCGCCGCTTGTCGGTGTAGTTCAGCATCACGTAGGGGTGGACCGAAGGAACGGTCGAGGCGCTGAAGGCGCCGCCGCGCTTGTCCGGTCCGGGGGGCGCATCGATCCAGCGGCCCTCGAAGAACCGCTCGACGACTTCGCCCGCTTCCGGGGCGAGGGAGGTGAACGCGGACTGGACGATTTCGCGGCCTTCGTCCCATTCGATCTTCTCGTCGTCGACGGCGATCGCGGCCATGCGGTCGTAGTCGGCGAGGCGGTCGACCTCGAGCAGCCGGGCCTTGGTCCTGTACCAGGAGCGGGCCATCTCGTAGCGGTCCTTGACCGCTTCGACCAGTGCCTGGACAGATTCGTCCGAGGCTTCGTTGGAGAGATTGCGGGTGGCGAGCCAATGCGGGTAGCCGCGCAGGCGGTCGCCGATGGCCTTTTCCTGGAGCAGGGTGTTGAAGACGTATGCGCGGGTGCGGATACCGGGCTGGAGCGATTCCGTAACGGCTTCAGCCGTGGTTCTACGCTTTTCCCGGTCCGGGTCGTGGAGGCCGGAGAGGGCGATGTCGAGCGAGACCGGCTCGTCCTGTCCTGGCAGCTCCACCCGGATCGCCGAAGTGAGTTCGTCGAACAGGCGGCTCCAGGCGCTGCCGCCCACGACCGAAAGCTCGGTGATGATCTTCTCTTCGGGCGCGCTCAGCAGGTGGTCGCGATAGCGCCGTTCGTTCCTCAGGTGGTGTTCGCAGAACTCGAGGCCCGGTGTCGCAAGCAGCTCTTCGGCCCGGTCGTCTTCGAGCGCTGCCCATTCGAGGTCGAAAAAGAGCAGCTTGGTCTGGATGACGGTGGCCCGCTCGGAACCCATCTGGAGCAGGGCGCCGTTGGTTGGATCTGCCGTATCGGCCGCGAAACGCAGGTGTGCATAGTTGAGAGCGCGTCCCGCGAGGTCGGAGATCTCCGCCAACACATTCATCGCCTCGATGAGCCCTTCGCCATCGAGTTTGCCCACTCTGCCGTCGTACTTCGCGGTAAAGGTGTCGGAGAGGACGTCGGCTTCGTCGAGAAGGGTCGAGACCGCGGCTTCGGGGTCGGCCGCTTCGACTCCCTCGAGCAGGTCCTCCAGGTTCCAGTTGACTTCTTCGAGCGCGCTCACGCGGCCTGCTTCTCCTTGAGTTGCCTGCGGACGATGTAGTCACCGATCAGTGAGCCGACGGCGCCACCGGTGATCACGGTGATGAGCGGGAACCACCAGCCCCACCACTTGTTGAGCGAGCCGAAGGCACAGAGGGCGATAAGGACCAGGAAGAAGAAACCGTGGATGGGCCCGAGAACGGACACGACACCGTGTTCGTCGGCGAACCAACGCGAAGCCCAGACGAGCGGTATCAGCAGCAGGAAGTCGACGATGGCGACGATCGCGATCCAGTTGAGGAACTTCATCTCCTGCGCGCCGCCGGGAGCCGATGAGGGGGACGTCTCTGAGGGTGTCATGTGGCTTCGGAAGCTATCAGGGAGCCGATGCCGGGCATGCGCCCTGGTGCCGGCCTTCGGTACCGTGAAATCCATGAGAAGAAGTAAATCGACGAGCCTCGGGCAGTCCGCGCTCGGCACCTGGAGTGGCGGCCGTTACCTCCACTTCGGCGAGGCGATATCCGAAGAACGGCTGGCGGGCCTGCTGACCCCGGGCGACGGCATCGACACGGTGATGACCGCCGATGCCTACGGGTCCGGCGAAGCAGACGAAGTCCTCGGCAGGGCGATCAGTGCCACCCCGCGTGACGTCTACAACCTGATCGGCGCGATCGGCCACGACTTCTACAACGCCGAGCGCGACGGCCCCCGCGGCTTCCCGCGCTTCACCTCGCCCGATCTCCGCGGTCCCGGCGGATACCGGGACTACATCGAGATGGCAACCGCGAAGCAACTCGATCGCCTCGACCAGGACCGCTTGGACCTCCTCCTTCTCCACAACCCGGACCGCATCGGCTACACCTCGGAGGTCGTCTGGGAAGCGATGGCCGGACTGAAGGAGCAGGGCTTCACCGACATGATCGGCGTCGCCCCGGGCCCCGCCAACGGCTTCACTCTCGACCTGCTCGACTGCTTCGACCGATTCGGCGAGGTCATCGACTGGGCGATGATCATCCTCAACCCGTTCGAGCCCTGGCCCGGCAGCTACGTGCTCGACGCGGCGGCCGAGAAGGACATCAAGGTCCTGACCCGCGTCGTCGACTACGGTGGCCTCTTCTGGGACATCCTCCGGCCCGGTGCCGAACTCGGAAAGACCGACCACCGCGGCTACCGTCCGGCCGGCTGGATCGAAGCCGGGGTGGAGAAGCTCGACCAGGTCCGTCCGATCGCCGATCGTCATGACCTCACGCTGATGCAGCTCGCCTGCCAGTGGAACCTCGCCCATCCCGCGGTCGAGTGCGTGGCCCCGACCCTGATCCAGGAGATCGGACCGAACGCCAGGCCGATCGAAGAGATGCGCAAGGAACTCGCCGCGCTGCCAACCGAGATCCGCCTCACCGACGAAGAAATCGACGAGATCGCCAGTATCGGCGACAACCACGGCTCAATGGCGCTCAAAGGCGGCTCACCGGTGTTCCAGGGAGAAGAAAAGCCAGACGGCTGGCCACTCAACCCAGATCTGGAATCCGCCGCCGACCGCTGGGGAATCGTTCCCGGGAAGGACCTCGTCAAGGGCTAGGGGCGGGGTACGGAGGTGCCCCCGGAGGGCCCGCTTGAGGCGCTTTCGCGGCCTGACCCCTGTGTCGCGGGCTTCTGTCCCGGACGCGGTACCTCCGTACCCCGCCCCGGAGGGGCGAAGGCGTCCACTCCGATGCTTACCCTGACGTGGTGGCGAAGATTCGATCCCAACACGTCTGTCAGTCCTGTGGCCATGTGGCCATGGCCTGGACCGGGCGTTGTCCCGACTGTGGCGAGTGGAACACGCTCGTCGAATCGGTCGTTCCGCCCAAGGCGACGGCAGGCAAGGCCCGGGCAGCGGCTTCGGCCGCCTCCGGCAAGCCGGTCCTCCTCCGCGACGTAGTCGCGCTCGAAACCGCCCGTTACGCGACCGGAATCGGTGAGTTCGACCGGGTCCTCGGTGGTGGCATTGTGCCTGGCTCGCTGGTTCTCCTGGGCGGCTCTCCCGGCATCGGCAAGAGCACGCTGACCGGCATGGCCATGGCCAACCTGCAGGCTTCCGGCATCGACACTCTCTACGTGTCGGGTGAAGAATCGGCTTCACAGGTGCGATTGCGAGCCGAACGTCTCGGCCCGGCCGCCCTCGGAGTGAAAGCGCTCGCCGAGAACTCGCTGGAGACGATCCTCGCGACGGTCGAGACCGAGCAGCCGAAAGTGGTCGTGATCGACTCGATCCAGACGATGCATTCGGCCGATCTGACCGGGGCGCCCGGCTCGGTCGGACAGGTCCGCGAGGCGGCCGGCAAGCTGGCCGAGATTGCGAAACGGTTGGAAGTCGCCGTGATCCTGGTCGGCCACGTGACCAAGGAAGGCAGCCTCGCGGGACCGCGGGTGCTCGAGCACCTGGTCGACTGCGTCCTCCAGTTCGAGGGCGAACGTGAGCGCACGTATCGCACTCTCCGCGCGATCAAGAACCGTTTCGGGGCGACTTCGGAGGTCGGTGTCTTCGAGATGCGGTCCGGGGGTCTCACCGAAGTCACCGACCCTTCGGCGCGTTTCGTCGAAGAGGCGACCGGAGCGCTCGGCTCCGTGATCCTGACCTCGATGGAAGGGACCAGGCCGGTCCTGGTCGAGGTCCAGGCGCTCGTGTCGCCCTCCGAACTCGAGATCCCGCGTCGCGTGGTCAACGGCATCGACCGCAACCGCCTCAGCATGGTCCTGGCCGTCCTGTCCCGTCATGCGGGCATCGGCCTCGGCACCTCGGACGTCTTCGTCAACGTGGTCGGCGGCGTCCGGGTGGATGAACCCGGAGCCGACCTGGCGGTCGCCCTGGCCGTCGTTTCGGCGCAGAAGGGGGAGCCGCTCGAGGGCGACGGCGGCCGTCCGCTTGCCTGTTTCGGCGAACTCGGCCTGACCGGGGACCTGCGCTTCGTCGGACACGCTGACCGTCGGGTCGCCGAAGCCGTGAAATTCGGCCTGGGCCCGGTCGTCGGGCCGCGCTCCAGCGAGCGGATTGCCGGCCACAACGGCTGCGGTTCGGTCCGCGAGGCGGTTCGGACCGCACTAGGAGGCTCGAATCGACGAATGGCCGCCTGACTTGCAAATAACCTTGTTTGGGTAGGTCTATTCGGAGCGGTTTTCGGCCTTCGTTAGCAATAGCCGTCCCGAAAACGCAGCAGATCGCAGTAGAAAGCCGAATCTGGCATAATAGAGGGGATGTCACCGGCCGCAGAAAGCGATCTAGCCCACCTGTCTGAGCGTCAGGATCCCCGGCTTTTGCGCGCAATAGACGCGGTTGCGCCCGGTACCGACCTCCGCGAAGGCATCGACAATATCGTCCACGCCCGGACGGGTGGACTGATCGTCGTCGGGGAGACCGAAGACTTCGCCTTCATGCTTTCCGGCGGCATCCGGCTGGACATCGACTACACCCCCGCGATGCTCTATCAGGTGGCAAAAATGGACGGCGCGATCCTGATCAACCGGGACGCGACGAAGATCAGCTGGGCGAACGTCCAGATGATGCCGGACCCGACCATCCACTCGTCCGAGACAGGCACCCGCCATCGCACCGCGGAACGCATCTCGAAGCAGGTCGACGCCCTGGTCATCGCCATCTCGCAGCGCCGTGAGGTCGTCTCGCTCTACCTCGAAGGCGCCAAGTACATCCTTCAGGACATCCCGTCCGTCCTCGCCAAGTCGAACCAGGCGCTGGCCACGCTGAACAAGTACCGGGCCCGCCTGGATGAGCTGTCGCAGCGGCTGACCCGTTCCGAGTTCAACGGCAACGTCGTGCTCTACGACGCGCTCGCCGTGCTGCAGCGCTCCGAGCTGGTTTCCCGCATGGCGATCGAGGTCGAGCGCTACATCGTCGAGCTCGGCACCGAAGGCCGCCTGATCGAGATGCAGCTCGAAGAAACCATGGTCGGCGTCAACTCGGACCGCTCGGCCCTGATCCGCGACTACTCGATCGAAGACACCGAGGAGAACCTGCAGTACGTCACCGAGCAGCTCACCGCGCTCTCCCACCAGGACGTGCTCGATTTCGGCCGCCTCGCCGAGATCCTCGGATACGACCGGAAGGTCAACACGCTCGACTTCCCGATCGAACCGCGTGGTTACCGCCTCCTGGGCCGGGTGCCGCGACTTCCCAAACTTGTGGTCCAGAAGATCGTCCAGCAGTTCGGCAGTCTCGAGGAGGCCCTCAGGGCTCCCGACGAGGAACTGGCTTCGGTGGACGGTGTCGGTCCCTCACGGGCCAAGGACATCCGCGAGGGAGTGAGGCGGCTCCAGGAATCCGTCCTCTCCGACAGATTTTTGAATACATGACGGCTGACGCCGTCGCTACGAAGCAAAGGAGCATCTGATTTCTGACGCAGACGCAGTGAAAGACGAAGAACTCGAAGACCTCGAAGTGCCCGCGATCGTATATTCGTTCGACGAAGGTGACAAAGTCGTGTACCCGCACCACGGTGCCGGAGTCGTGCTCAAGAAGGAGAGCACCGACCTGCTGGGTGAGACCCGCGAGTACCTGACGATCAAGATTCTCCACAACGACCTCACCGTCAAGGTCCCGACCGAGAACGCCGGCATCGCCGGACTCCGCCCGGTGATCGACGAAGACGAGATCAAGAAGGTCATCTCGGTCCTCTCCGACGAAGTCTCGGACATGCCGAAGAACTGGAACCGGCGCTTCAAGTACAACAAGGAAAAGATCAAGACGGGCAACGTCTTCGAGCTGGCCGAGGTCGTTCGCAACCTCGCCCTGCGCGAGATGGAGAAGGGCCTGTCCACCGGCGAGAAGCAGATGTACACCCGCGCCAAGAAGATTCTCGCCTCCGAGTTCATGTACGCCCTGGACAAGGACGAAGAGGGCGCCGAGGAGTACCTCGACGGTCTGCTCGAAGAGCGTTTCGAAGCATCGGTAGCTGCAGCCGCAGCTGCCTGATCCGCGAATGACCGGCGGTCCCGCTCAGGGGGCTGAAACCGCTGGTGAAGTGACCGCGCTGATCGTGGCGGCCGGTTCCGGGCAGAGGCTCGGAGCCGGTGGCCCGAAGGCGCTGGTGCCGGTGGGCGGCCGCCCGATGTATCAATGGTCGCTCGATGCGTGCCGTGCAGCGCGGAAGGTCGGCCGTGTCGTGATCGCCGTCCCGCCCGGAGCGGCCGGTGATTTCGGCGATTCCGGGGCCGAGCTGGTCGACGGCGGGGCCACCCGCTCGCAGTCGGTCGCCGCCGGCCTCGAGCAGGTCACCAGTGACCTCGTCCTGGTCCACGATGCTGCCAGGCCTCTGGTCACGCCCGAACTGATCGACGCGGCGATCGGGGCGCTCGAGAGGGACCCGGGGAGCGACGCCGTCATCGCCGCCGCGCCGGTCACCGACACGATCAAGAGCGTCGGCGGGTCGGGAGAGGTAATCGAGACTCTCGACCGCTCGATCCTGCGGTCCGTCCAGACGCCGCAGGTGTTCCGCACCGAGTCACTCCGCCGGGCGATCACCTCGGGTGACGTCGAGAATGCCACCGATGACGCGTTTCTGATCGAATCCGCCGGTGGCAGGGTGGCCGTGCTGGACGCACCGGCCACCAACATCAAAGTCACCGTCCCCTCAGATTTAGAACTGGCGACGCTCCTCCTCGGAGCAACCGGCCCCTCAAACCCTTCACTTTAGGAACTACCCTTTGCTCACCGACTACCACGTGCACCTGAGGCCCGACAACCTCGGTGCCTCAGCCTCCGAATACTTCACCGCCGAGAACATCGACCGGTACGTCGAAGCGGCCGGACGCGCCGGCATCACGGAGCTCGGGATCTCCGAGCACATGTACCGCTTCACTGAAGCCCTTTCGGTCTGGAGCCATCCGTTCTGGCAGGAATGGGCGATCGACGACCTCGACTTCTACTGCGACGCGCTCCTGAACAGCCCGGTCAAGGCCGGGATCGAAGCCGACTACGTCGCCGGTGCCGAAGAGAAGCTCGATCGCATGATCTCCCCGCGGCCGTTCGACTACGTCATCGGTTCGGTCCACTTCATCGGCGACAAGTCGATCGACACCGAGGAGTTCACAGTCTGGGACGGGACCGGCGACCCCGACGGGATCTGGCGTCGCTATTTCGAGACGATCGCGATGGCCGCGCGCTCGGGACTCTTCGACATCCTCGCCCACCCCGACCTGGTCAAGGTCTGGGGCCGCGCGCAGCGGTTGCCGTCAAGGGACCTGCGCTTCTATTACGAGCCGGCGATCGAGGCGATCGCCGAGTCGGGAGTGACCGTCGAGGTGTCGACCGCCGGCCTGCGCAAGTCGGTGGGGGAGATTTACCCGGCCCCGGGCTTCATGGAGATGTGCGTGGAGGCGGGAGCATCGTTCGCACTTTCGTCAGACGCACACGAGGCCGGACAGATCGGATTCGAGTACCCGGCTGCCCTTGACTTCCTGCGGGATCACGGTGTCGACGAGATCTCGGTGTTCGAAGGACGCAAGCGCACCCCAACTGCGCTCACACCGACGACCGCGAAGCCCTAGGTCCCGCGGAGCTCGATCCGCCGGATCTTCCCGGTCAGGGTCTTCGGCAGTTCGTCGATGAATTCGACCTGACGGGGGTAGGCATAGGCGCTGAGCGACCCGCGCACCGAGTCACGGATCTCCTTTGCTAGTTCGTCCGACGGTTCGAAGCCTTCGTTGAGCACCACGAAAGCCTTGACCACGCTGCCCTTGATCTCGTCGGGGGCGGCAACCGCAGCCGCCTCGTGGACCGCCGGATGTTCGATGCACGCTGACTCGACCTCGAACGGTCCGATCCGGTAGCCGGCCGAGATGATCACATCGTCGGCCCTCCCGGCGTACCAGAAGTAGCCGTCCTCGTCGCGATGGGCGGCGTCCTTGGTGTGGAACCACTCACCGTCGAAATCGGCAACGGTGGCCTTGGGGTTCTCCCAGTAGCGCAGCGGGTAGTGCGGGTTCGAACGAGCCTTCAGGCAGATCTCGCCGCGTTCGCCGTCGGGCACGGGATTCTCGTCCGGATCGAGGATCTGAACGTCCCAGCCCGGCATCGGCTTGCCCATCGAGCCCTCCCGGATGTCCATCCAGGGGAAGTTGCCGCAGAGGGGGTAGGACTCGCTAAGCCCGTAATAGTCGAGGACGGTCACGCCATACTGCTCGCGGAACCAGCGGATGGCCTCGGGATTCAGGGCTTCACCGGCCGAGCAGACCCGGCGGAAGACCTGCGGGAACTTCTCCCCGGCCCCTTCGACCGCCATCATCGCCCGCATCGCGGTGGGGGTGGTGAAGACATTGGTGACCTCGTTCCGGGACAGCGCCTCGAGCTGTACCGCCGGATCGAAGCCGCCCTCGCGTGCGTAGACGTACTGGACCGCGCCCTGGCGCCAAGGACCGATCAACGGGCAGATGCCGGCGGCCCAGGCCCACTCGCCCATGCCGTGGAAGATCTCGCCGTCATCGACCTCGTGGCAATAGACGAATTCCTCGTGGCCGAGGATGTAGCGGTGGGCGTGGAGGATGCCTTTCGCCAGGCCGGTCGTGCCCGAGGTGTAGTAGATCTGGGCCGGGTCGTCGGCGGAAGTGTCGAGGGTCTCGAAGGTGTCGTCGTGGCCGGCGAGCAGTTCGGGGTCGAGCGTGATCACCTCTTCGACCAGTTCCGCCGGCATCCGGCCGGCGTTGTCGGCGTCGGTCACTATCAGCTTCGCTCCGGAGTCCTTGATGCGGTGGACGATCCCGTCGTCGCCGTAAAGCACCGACAGCGCGATCAGGATCGCACCGGTCTTCCACGCGGCGAAGAAGACGGCGGCGGTCTCCGGCGAGGCCGGCGCGCAGACGGCAACGCGGTCGCCTTTCTCGATGCCGTGCTCCGTGAGCATGTTGGCGGCCTGGTTGGCCAGAACCTGCTGCTCGCCCCAGGTCACCTCGCGGTGGTTGCCCCGGAAGTCCTCGAAGATCATTGCCAGCTTCTCCGGCGGCTGGCTGTCACAGACGTCGGCGGCGATGTTGTACCGCTCCGGCACCTGCCATTCGTGCGCAGCTCGCACCTCGTCGTATCGGCTCATGCTCTCCTCCGTTGACGCGCTCTTCATCGCTATCCTAGCCCGGTGAGCTCGAGCGTCGGAATCGGCTATGACAGTCATCGTTTCGGCGAAGACCGCCCCCTGATCATCGGCGGGGTCGAGGTCGACTTCCGAAGGGGCCTGGTCGGGCACTCCGATGCGGACGTCCTGACCCACGCGGTGATCGACGCCGTCCTCGGTGCCGCCGGGCTCGGTGACATCGGCGAGGTGTTCCCCGACACCGACCCGACCTGGGAAGGGGCCGATTCGATCGGCCTGCTGCGGACCGTAGTCGGCATGCTGCGGGGACGGATCGAGAACATCGACGCCACCGTGATCTGCGAAGAGCCGAAGCTCGGGCCGTACCGGGCGAAGATGGTGCGGGTCTTCGAAGACGTGACTTCGGCGAGGGTCAACGTGAAGGCGACCACGAACGAAGGAATGGGCTGGATCGGCCGCGGTGATGGCATCGCCTGCATGGCAGTCGCGAGCGTCGAAGTCGACTGATCGAACCGCTGGTGGGTAGGCTTACGGCTCGATGGGAGTAGGAGACGCGGCAACCAGAATCACCGACCTGGGCTATCAGCTCAAGGTGCTTCGCGAAACGGGCATCGTCGCCCCGATGCGGCCCGACAAGACCGCCCGTGTGATCTCGACCGTTATCCGCGGTGGCACCACCCCGGCGACCGCCATCAAGATCGCCGCGATCAAGCACCCGGACAGCACCTTCGTGATCGACGAGGCCGGCTCGCTCACCTTCGGCGAAGTCCACGAAAGGTCGACCCGGCTCGCTCGGGGACTGGCCCGGCTGGGCCTCGGCGAAGGTGACGGCATCGGCATCATGTGCCGCAACCACCGTGGTTTCCTCGAGACCATGCTGGCGGCCGGCAAGCTGGGTTCGACCGCACTCTTTCTCAACACGATGTTCTCCGGTCCCCAGCTGGCCGAAGTCGTGGAGCGGGAAGGCCCGAAGATCCTCGTGTACGACGAGGAGTTCGAGGACCTCCTGTCCGACGTGCCCGACGACGTGACCCGGATCATCGCCTGGGGCGGGGAGGCGACCGGGCAGAGCAGCCTGGAAGGCCTGATCGGCTCCGCGGACGCCGTCGAGTTCCCGGTCCCGGAAACCGAGTCCAGGTTCATCGTTCTCACGTCCGGAACCACCGGAACCCCCAAGGGCGCCCAGCGCACCTCGCCGAAGGGTCTGTCCACTATCACCGGCCTGCTCGGCAGGATTCCTCATCGCTCGGGCGAGACGATGGTCATCGCAGCTCCCCTATTCCACTCGTGGGGCTTCATCAACTCGATCTTCGCCCTGTCGCTCGGTGCGACCATCGTGCTCAACCGCCGGTTCGACCCGGAGACTGCGATGCGGCGGGTCGACGAGTTCGACGCGGAAGTACTGGTGGTGGTCCCGGTGATGCTCCAGATGATCCTCGAGCTGCCGGAAGAGACCCTGCGGACCTTCAGGGCCTCGAACCTCGGCATCGTCACCCTTTCCGGCTCGGCCCTGCCCGGCGGGCTTGCGACCAACTGGATGGACCGCTACGGCGACAACATCTACAACCTCTACGGGTCGACCGAGGTCGCTTTCGCCTCGATCGCCACCCCGGCCGACCTGCGGATCGACCCCGCCACCGCCGGACGTCAGCCGCGGGGGACGGACATCCGCCTGGTCGACGAGAACGGCAACGACGTGGCCGTGGGCGAGACCGGCCGCATCTTCGTCA
>JBPPMI010000303.1:0-9877 GCA_051305975.1 Solirubrobacterales bacterium | reverse complement strand
GGCAAGTTCGAGCTGCCGCTGCTGCTCGCGCTGGTGCTCGCCGACGAGCTCAACCCGATGGTCCGCATCTACGCCTGGCGCATGCTGCTCGGCCGCGAAGGGCTGATCAACGAGGCGCTGATGTCGATCGGGCTGATCGATGTTCGGATCGACGCCCTCCTCTTCAACAAGTTATCGGTGATCGTGGTCCTCTCCACCAGTTATCTGACGTACACAGTAATCCCGATCTACGCCTCGATGAAAGCCGTCGACTCCGGCCTGTTCGAAGCCGCGCGCGACATGGGCGCCGGCTGGTTCACCACCTTCCGGCGCGTACTCCTGCCGCTGATCGCTCCGGGCATCTTCATCGCCCTCCTGCTCGTCTACGTGCCCCTGTTCACCGACTTCGCCGCCCCCACCCTGGTTGGCGGCACCACCGGATACATGCTCGGCAACGTGGTCAGCGACCTCGTCCTCGAGAACGGCAACCTGAACGCCGGTGCCGCGATGAGCTTCCTGATGCTGCTTGCGGCCGGAGCCTTCTCGCTCGTGGCGTACCAGTTGTCGAAAATCAAGAGCGGAGCGAAGTGAGCACGAACACCCACAATTACGACGCCGTGATCATCGGCGGCGGCCACAACGGCCTGGTCGCGTCCTACTACCTGGCGAAGGCCGGTCTGAAGACCGTTGTCCTCGAGCGGCGCGACATCGTCGGCGGATGCTGTGTCACCGAGGAGTTCGCCCCCGGCTTCAAGGCCTCGACCGGCGCGTACGTGCTCAGCATGCTGCGCGAGCCGATCTGGCAGGACATGGAACTCGCCAGGCGCGGCATCGTGGTCGACCCGGCGGGCCCTTCGCTCCACCTGTTCGCCGACGGCACCCGGCTCGAACTTTCCGACGACACGCCGACCGCCCAGAAGGCGATCCGCGAGTTCTCCGAAGCCGACGCCGAGGCGTATCCCAAGTTCGAAGACGACCTCGCCGAACTGGCCCAGCTGGTCACCCCGCTGATCGACACGACACCCCCCGACGTCAGGCCGAAGAGCCCATCCGACATCGCCTCCCTCCTGAAGCTCGGCCGTATGGCGGCGAAACAGCGTGACAACGTCAACGAAGCCCTCTTCCTCTTCACCACCTCGGTGACCCAGTTCCTCGACGAACGCTTCGAAAACGACTATGTGAAGGCCGCGATCGGCTGGCACGCAATCAACGACTCGATCGCCGGCCCCTCCACCCCGGGGACCGCCTACATCCTGCTCCACGACCACGCCGGGGAGGACATCGAAGGCGGCGCCCGCTCGTGGGGCTTCGTCCGCGGCGGCATCGGCAAGGTCACGGAGGCGATGGCCGATGCGGCCCGCGAGGCCGGAGCCGAGATCCGCACCGGGGCCGAAGTGGGAAACGTGATCATCGAAGGCGGGGTCGCGAAAGGCGTGACCCTGGCCGACGGCACCGAGATCCGTGGAACCCGGGTGCTCTCGAACGCCGACCCGAAGAAGACCTTCCTCGGCCTCGTAGCCGAAGAGGAGCTGCCGAAGGAATTTGTCGCCTCCGTCCGCAGCTACCGCTGCCAGGGCACAAGCATGAAGATCAACCTTGCCGTGAACGACCTGCCGATGGCGACGAACATGCCCGCGAAGGGTCTCCAGCCGTACCACCTGGGGATCATGGAGGTCAACCAGCCCCTGGCTGACATGGACCGGGCCCAGGCCGAAGCCCGGGCGGGCAAACCGGGCGGGGACCCGCACGTCGAGATGTGCATCCCGACCGTTCACGATCCGTCGCTCGCCCCGGACGGGCATCACGTGCTGACGATCGACATCAACTCGCAGCCGTACGACCTCGCCGAAGCCGAATGGGACGACATCAAGGAAGACATCGCGGACATGGCGATCTCCAAGCTGGGGTCCTACTTCCCGAACCTCGAAGGTTCGATCATCCACCGCCAGGTGCTGAGCCCCCTCGACCTCGAACGGCTGCTCGGCATCAGCGGCGGCCACGCCCTCCACGGAGACATGGCCTTCGACCAGCTGTTCACCCTGCGCCCGGTGCGCGGGTGGTCCGACTACCGCACCCCGGTCGAGAACCTCTACCTCTGCGGGGCCGGCACCCACCCCGGAGGCGGCGTCACCGGGGCAAACGGGCGGAACTGCGCCCGTGAGGTCGTCCGGGACAGCAAGGGCGGCCTGCGCGGGCTCCTGAAGCGCCCGGCCCGCGGCTGAGCGATGGGGGACGGTTCCGTGTCGGACGTAGAGCTAGAAGAGGCGAAGGCCCTGCTGGTCGACCTGATCTCGATCTATTCCCCTTCCGGTGGCGAAGGCCGGATCATCGACCGCCTCGAGGACATGGCTTCCAACTACGGGCTGACCACGAGGCGGGTGCCGTCGGAAAACGGCCGGGACAGCCTGTTGCTCGGAGCTTCGAAGGATCCGGTCATCGCGATCGTCGCCCACGTCGACACCATCACCCCGACCTGGTCTGGTGCGACGACCGCGCAAGTCGATGGCAACGTCGTCAAGGGACTGGGCGCGGTCGACGACAAGGGCGGCGTCGTCGCCTGCCTGCTCGCGGCGATCCGCCTGAAGGAGTCCGGCATCGACCTCGACAGCGTTCCCGCGGTGTTCGCATTCGCCGTCGACGAAGAGACCGGTGGCAGCGGCTCGCGGTCCCTGGCGGTCGAGCTGGCACCGAGGTTCGCCATCGCCCTCGAAGGGACCGAGCTCCATCCCGGAACGGTCGAGTGCGGTGACCTCGAGGCGATGATCCACGTCCACGGGATCTCCGCACACGGGTCCCGCCGGGACCTCGGGGAGAACGCGGTCCACGCCGCGGCGAGGATGATCACCGAGCTGTCGAAGCTCGGCCTCGATTCCTTCACCCATCCCCTGCTCGGAGAGTCCGAGGCCTCGGTCAACGAGATCGCGACCGGAGGCGGCATGAACGTCGTGCCGGACGAATGCACTTATCGGCTCGGCATCCGGATGGTCCCTGGCCAGGACCTCAGGACGACCCTCAGGGAACTCGAAGACTTCGCCGCCGGCCACGGGGCGACCGTCCAGATGATCGAAGGTACCGCGCCTTTCGAGCTGCCGACGGATTCGCCGCTGCTGAGCGGCATCCAGGGAGCCGTCTCCGAGGTCTGTGGCAAGCCGCGGGACCCGGTCGGCGTTCCGGCCTGGACCGACGCCCACAACTTCGTCGACTTCGGCGGTTCCGAGGCGATCGTCTTCGGTCCCGGTCGCTTCGACACCGCCCACACCCCGGACGAGCAGATCGACGTCCGCAGCGTGGTCGAGTGCTCCCGGGTCTTTGCGACACTGCTCTCCGCGGAGAGCCTAGAAGCTCTGTCCGCAGCGCCTCCGCGAACCGATCCCGCCCGCTACCGAAAGAACCCGTCTTGAAGACCGTCCACGCCGTCACCGACCAGCTCGAGCCGGAAGAGCTCCACCCCGACCAGATCGTGTCCGGGGACCCGAAGACCTTCGTCCTCGTCCTCGCCGAGTCCGACGACGGCGCCGAGTCAGGCCTCTGGCGCTGCACCCCCGGCATCGTGACCGACACCGAGGTCGAAGAGAGCTTCCTGGTCATCACGGGCCGCGCCACTATCGAGTTCGAGGACGGCGCCACGGTCCACGTCGGACCGGGCGACACCCACCGCTTCTCGGGCGGAGAGAACACGGTCTGGACGGTCGAAGAGACCCTGCTGAAGGCCTACTGGATCAAGGACTGACCAACTGGATTCAGGCGGTCGCGCGGGTCATCGCTTCGACCGCCCGCTCGAGGTGCTTCGTTTCCATCACCGCTGACAGCTGCGCCCTGATCCTCGCAGTGCCCTCCGGAACCACCGGGTAACCGAAGCCGGTCACGAAGATGCCTTCGTCGAGCATCTTCTTCGAGATCTCGATCGCGCGGGACGTTTCCCCGACGATCACCGGCACGATGGCGCTCTCGCCTTCGACCGGCTCGAACCCGGCTTCGTTCAGCAGGCGGCGGTACTCGGCTGTGTTCTCGCGGAGCTTCGTGATCAGCCCGGGGTTCTCGCGCAGTTCGGTCAGCGCCTGACGAGCACTGGCCGCCACGGTCGGCGGCAGGCCGTTGGAGAAGAGCTGGGGCCGGGAGCGCTGCTCGAGGATCGAGCAGAGCGCCTCGTCAGCGGCGACGAATCCACCGGCGCCACCACCGAGGGCCTTGCCGAGGGTACCGGTGATGATGTCGACCTTCCCGGCAAGATCGAAATGCTCGGCGGTGCCGCGGCCCGTGTCACCCATCACGCCGAGTCCGTGCGAGTCGTCGACGATCAACACGGCCCCGTACCGTTCGCAGAGATCGACCAGCTCGGGCAGCGGGGCGAGGTCGCCTTCCATGCTGAAGACGCCGTCAGTTACGACGAGCTTCCGCTTGACGTCACCCACCTCGATCAGGGCGGCTTCGAGCGCCGCCATGTCCGAGTGCGGGTAGATCGACTTGCCGCCCGGCCGGGCCAGGCGCATCGCGTCGATGATCGAGGCGTGGTTCAGCTCGTCGGAGAAGACGTGCGTCTCCTTGTCGCAGAGCGCGTCGAGCACGGCGTGGTTCGCGGTCCAGCACGAGACGTAGGTGATCGAGCCTTCGGTGCCGAGGAAGTCAGCGAGGTCCCGCTCGAGGTCGAGGTGCGGCTGGAAGAGACCGCAGATGAAACGCACCGACGCGGTCCCGGCGCCGTAATCGGTGAGTGCCTGACGGCCCGCTTCCACTACGGCCGGGTTGTCCGCCATGCCGAGGTAGTCATTCGAAGAGAGCACGAGCACGTCGCCGATGTCCTTCAGCTTCACCTCGGGGCCCTGGGGCGATTCGTAGACCCGGAGCTTCTTGAGCGTGCCCTGCTCCGCCATCCCGTCGAGCTCGGCCTGGAGCTCGTCGCGCAGCGCTTCCCTTGCGGTCATCGGCCGAGTTCCGTGACGGCGGTTTCGACCGCCTGGCCGACCCGGTCGAGCGCGGCGGCGAATTCATCGGGGGGCATGACGAGCGAAGGCTGGATGTTCAGCGAAGTCGAACTCGAATCCATCAGGATCCCGAGTTCAGCCGACCGTTCGGCGACGAGGTGCTGAAGTTCGGGGTCACGGTCCTTCGTCTCGGGGTCGAGCACGAATTCGAGTGCCTGGAAGCCGCCGGTCGCGCGGGCCTCGCCGATCTGGCTGAAGCGCTCGGCGAGCGCGCCGAGCTTCTCGCGCCCGACCCGGTCCAGCTCGTTCACGTTCTCGAGGACCGGTTCGCGCTCGAAGGCTTCGATCGTCGCCAGGGAAGCCGCGGTGGCCCACGGGAGCCAGGACCAGGTCGAGCCGGTCGGCACGTCGTCGTAACCGCCCATCGCCTTCTCGGTTCCGAGCACCGCGGCGATCGGGGCGACCCCGCCGCCCATCGCCTTGCCGAGGCACATCAGGTCCGGCTGCAGGTTCCAGATCTCGCTGGCGAACATCTTTCCCGACCGGCCGAAACCGGTCTTGACTTCGTCCAGCGCGAGCAGCCAGCCGTATTCCTCGCAAAGCGCTGTCAGGGCGTCCCAGAAGGCCTGCGTCGGCGCGACACAGCCGCCGGAACCGAGAATCGGTTCGATCAGGACGCCGGCGACTTCATGCGGGTCGATCGCGTGGAAGAGCAGGTGGTCCCGGATGTAGTCGATCGTCGAGTCACCGCTGCCACCAGGGCGCGGAGGGCCGAACGGCGAGCGATACGGGTTGGGGTACGGCGCGTGGGCGAACCCGGCCGACAGCGGGCGGATGCCGCTGCTGATCTCGTTCTCTTCGGCGCCGAGCGCGGAGGTCAGCGAAGTCTCTCCGTGGTAACCGCCGAGGAATCCGATGACCATCGGCCGGCCGGTGGCCTTCCGCATCATTTTCACCGCGGTCTCGACCACTTCGGTGCCGTTCAGTCCGAGGTCCACCCGGGTCAGCGAGTCCGGGGTGATCTCGAGCAGCTTCTCGGCCAGGGGCAGCATCAGGTTCGACGCGATACCGTGGCTGTCTTCGTTGCCGATCCGCTTCAGGGTCTCGACCAGCGGGTCGATCAGGTCGGCCCGACCGGCGCCGAGCGGGATCGAAGCCGACGACGATACCAGGTCGACGAAGGTGTTGCCGTCGATGTCGGTGACGTAGTGGCTCGTCTTCGAATCGATGATGAACGGGGCCAGGTGCGAAGACGTGCCCGGATATACGAGCTCTCGCAGCCGCGCGAGTTCGGCGGCGCTCTTCGGTCCCGGCAGGGGTCCCGGAACCTCCGGCAGGAGGCCGTCCGTTTCGGTCACTTTTCGTTCCGCTGCTTCCACTGCATCTCCATTCGGTCAGTCTACGGTCGGTACTGAAGTCTTCGAACGAACGAGGGGCCCGGCAAGCATTCCGCCGGGCCCCTCTGTTCGATCACTCTCTGGAGGGAACTACGGGGTCGTGAGAGCTTCCTTCGCCACGTCGAAGACGTGGGTGTTGGGCCAGACGCCGACCATCTTCTCGGCGAGCGGTCCGACCGCGGTGACAGGAACCATGCCACCGGTGTGCTCCGGTGTGGTCCAGTCGACCTTGAACTTGCGCTTGGTGCCCTTGATGGTGATCGGTCCACTCCGGACCGGTACCTGACCCTTGGGCCCGGCGTTGTTCAGCGGCTTGCCCCAGTACGGGATCGGGTCGTCGCCGTCCGAATTGGTGTTGGTCTCACCCATCGGCTCGATGGTCATGCCGCCGGTCTCATGATCGGCGGTAACGATCACCAGGACGTTCGGGTTGGTCTCCCGGTACTCCTGGATCGCGGTGACCATCTGGTTGACGGTCTTGCCCGACTCGATCACGTTGCGAACGTCATGCTCGTGTCCGGCGGAATCGAGGTCGTCGCTCTCCATCGCCATGAAGAATCCGTTCGGGTTCTGCCCGGCGATTTCGAGTGCCTTCGTGACCATGTCCTTGACGGGCACGTAATGCGGGTCCTTCTTGAAGTTGTACCCCTTGGTCTCGATCCAGCGGCGCTTCGCGCTGTCCTGGACGAGAGCGAGGACCTTCGGACCGGTGACCTCGGCAAAGGTCTTCTTGTCATAGGCGTACTGATAGCCCATGTCGATGGCCTTCTTGACGAGGTTGCCCTTGGTGCCTTCGGAGTCGTCTTCACCGTCTTTGTTCGTGTTCGGGATCTTGCCGTCGTTGCCCGGCGGGTACCAGTAGGCCTCGTTGCCACCCATCAGGATGTCGACTTTCTGGTCCCTGATCTCCCGAAGGGCGATCTGGGACTTGAGGTCACGGTTGAGAATCGGACCGCCGAAGGCGGCCAGGGTCGCATTGGTGACGTCGTGGTCGTTGATCAGTGCGGTCGTCTTGCCCTGCTCACGAGCGATGTCGAGCAGTGTCGGGACCTTCACCTTGTCCGGGCCGATGCCGGTGTATCCGTTGATGGTCTTCTTGCCGATCGACCACGCCGTTGCTCCGGCGGCCGAATCGGTGACGGCTCCAGGGCCGGCTGAAATCGTGTCGAGGAATCCGGTGTACGGCAATGCGTCCATCGGCTGGCGCTTCTCGAGGCCGTAGAGCGCGTACTGGATGGCCGTCCGCTGCTGAATACCCATGCCGTCACCGCTGAGGATGATCACGCTGGTCGCCGGTGTTGCTGGTTCGGCGGCCTTCGATGAATCTCCCTTCGCGATCAGAGCAACCAGGGCGAGGATCATCGCGAAACCGACGGCGATGAGAACTGACTTCCTCATGGATAGGTGCTGAATCGCTGACATACTGATGAATCTCCTTATTTGGAGGAATTGTTGAACAATTCGATTATCCTACACTTCTGGGTCGGCTTGTCAAGCCATTCCCTGAAAATTGATGAACCGAATTACCTGATAACGGTCAGAACCCGCCCCGGTCCGATTCGATGCTGGGATCGTTTGTTGAACTTCAGAGCAATCGGCATAATCCCCGTATGAAAAGCACTGCGGTCACCGAGAACCTGACGCAACTGACCCGGCTCGGCGCGGTAAATGCCTTCCTGGTCAGGGAGGAAGACGGTTTCACCCTCGTAGACACGATGGTCAAGGGGTCGGAGAAGGCTCTGATCAAGGCGGCGGCCGAGAGCGGAGCCCCGATCGTACGGCTGGTCGTAACCCACGCCCACGATGACCACGTCGGTTCACTGGTGGCCTTGGCGAAAGCCCTGCCTGGCGCCGAGGTGATCGCCCCGAAGCGTGACGCCAAGCTGATGCGCGGCGACAAGACGGGAGAGCCCGGCGAACCGGACGGCAAGCTCCTCGGTGCTTACAAGCCGCTCGATGTCGAGATCGACCGGGAGGTGTCCGAAGGTGACCGGATCGGTTCACTGGAAGTGATCGAGGCACCCGGCCACTCCCCCGGTCAGTGCGCGCATCTCGACACGAGGGACGGGACCCTGATAGCGGCCGACGCATTCTCGTCCCTCGGAGGGGTCGCGACCACGGCCGGCCCCTACTGGAAGTTCCCGCTGCCCGGTTTTGTCACCTGGGACCGGCCCACCGCGCTGGCGACTGCGAAGAAGCTCCGGGATCTCGGTCCGTCGACGATGGTCGTCGGTCACGGCAAGGCGACGAAGGACCCGGTCTCCGCAATGACCGCAGCAATCGAAAAGCGCTCGTAGACCTACCTGCAGGTGGCCCGAGAGGCCGCCGTTCTGGAACGGAGCATCGAGCTATCTCCGAAGGATCCGGAGCAGAAGCCACTCAGGCCAGTGGTTTGGTTCCCGGCTTCGGATCTTCGCCTGCGGCGGGTTCGTCGTTCTCCGGGTTTCCGAGCAGGTGGACCATCCCTTTCGCCACGACGACCGAGACGATCGTGAGCAGGAACATTCCGTAGAAGATGCCCGGCGTCGAGCCGAATATCTTCGCAACGATCCCGACCGACACAGCGGCAACGAGCACGGTCAGGAACCAACGGAAAGCGGCACCTTCGGATGTAAGCGGATTGCCCACATAGATGAGTCTATTCCCGTCAACCTCCGGCCATCGGATACCGCGCCGGCGGCTGGTCAGATGATGTAGACGGCCAGGAACACGACGATCCACATGATGTCGACGAAGTGCCAGTAGATGCCGGGGACTTCGACGCCCAGGTGGTCCTTCTGTGCCGGTCCGAAATGTCCGCGCCAGGCACGAACGTTGGCGAAGGTCAGCAGCAGCAGCCCGACGAAGACGTGGGCGCCGTGCAGGCCGGTGAGGCTGAAGAAGATCGAGCCGAACGCGCCGTCGCGCGGCGTGAAGCCGATGTGGACGTATTCGTTGATCTGGATGAAGAGGAAGGTCGCACCGAGCAGCCAGGTGATTCCCAGCCCGAGCTTCAGGCCGTTGTGGTTGTTGTGCTTGATCGCCTCGAGGGCGTAGTGGACCGTGAAACTCGACGAGACCAGAATGACCGTGTTGATGCCGGCGACCAGGACGGGCAGCTCGATGCCGGTCGGAGGCCAGGTGTCGGGGCTGACCACGACCCGGAGGAAGAAGTAGGCGGCGAAGAAAGCGCCGAACAGCATGATCTCCGAGAGGATGAAGAGCAGGATGCCGAGGACCGTGCGGTCGATCCGGGCGCTCTGGTTGGCTTCGGGCGGACCGTGATGGTCGTGATCCGCGTCGTGGCCGTGGCCGAGTGAGACTGAGGCAGATTCCATGACTATCCCTGTTCGTCCAGTTTCGATTCTTCGGGCTGGATCGCGGTGTCACGGTCGTGCGAATCGCCTCCGAGATTCGGGTCGGCGGCGTCACCGGTGGCCGGATCGCTGGCCGGTGCGTCTTCGCCGGCGGCCGGTGCGGAACCCTGTTCGCCGGACTCGGCGCCAACCGGTTCACCTTCGGCGACTACGGCGGCAACCGCTTCGGGTGAACGACCGGCTTCGTGGTGCGCGACGGGCTTGTCGGTAATCTCACGGACGC
>JBPPMI010000302.1:0-6579 GCA_051305975.1 Solirubrobacterales bacterium | reverse complement strand
TCTTCTGCGTGTCCTTCTCTTCTTCCGGCGGTGTCTCTTCGGGAGTGGTGACACCGGTTTCCCCGGTGGGAGTCACTTCGGTTTCGGTCTCGGGCTCGGCCGGTTCGGTCGTCGCGTCGGTCGACTGGCATTTGTCGGGATCCTGGAGCAGGACCTGGAGAGCGACTACACCATCGAGCAGCGATCGTTTCAGCTTCGCATCCACGCTGGACGGAAGGCTTTCGACCTGCCGTTGGACCGCTTTGGTCGCCGTGAGGGCCCTGAAACAGTCGGTTTCCGCCAACTTCTCGACGCCGGAGAGGCTGAGCTCTATCTCCTGGGCGGTTTCAGAGGGAATGAGGTTGCTCCGGTCCTCACCACAGCCGGAAGTACCTGCGGCTATGACAGCCAGCAGCATCCCTGCGGCCAGGAATTTCCACGTCCGAGACAAGATTCTCGAGTTTAGACGCCCTGGTTTATGCGTTTCATAAGAGGAATTCATCGTCAGTGGCCCTGATACAGCCGGTCGGCCAGGTGTTCAGGGAGACCGGCTTCGCGGATCGAGTCGGCGGCCTGGTCGATCGGGTATTCGACCCGGTGGAAGGTGGCTTTCAGTGCGGTGGTGTCCAGTTCCAGCCAGGCCGCCCGCGGGTCGCCGTCGCGCGGCTGGCCGACACTTCCCGGGTTGACGAGCCACTCGCCTTCGCTCAGGTCGATAGTGGACCCGGCCGCGCCGAGTACCGAACTGGTCTCGGACGTTTCGCCGATGCGGTTGAAGTACAGGGCGATGTGGGAATGGCCGATCAGGGCGGTCCGTTCCGGCTGGTAGTCAAGGTTCTCGGCGGCCTGCTCGGAATCGACCACGTACTCCCAGACGGGATCCCTGGGCGATGCGTGGTAGAGGCCGAAACCCTCCCGGGACCCCGAAGCCTGTCCGATTTCCCTGAGGAGCGCCAGATCGTCGTCAGGGAGCTTCTCCCTGGTCCAGATGGCCGACCGTGCGGCCCCCGGGCTGAAGGTCGAGATGTCGATTTCACCGAGCGCGGCCAGATCGTGGTTCCCGAGAAGGCTGACCGAGCAGCGCTCGTTCATGAGCCGCAGACATTCGGACGGCTGGGCGCCGTATCCGACTACGTCGCCGAGGAACCAGACTTCGTCGACACCGGTCGAGTCGATGTCGGCGAGCACGGCCTCGAAGGCAGGCAGGTTGGCGTGGATGTCGGAGATCGCGGCTGCGAGCATGGCGGGGTGGCTCAGATGGGCTGGGCCAACGGCCTGACTATCGTAAAGACCCATGAGCGCCGAGCGTAAGGGGCGGGATCTCCTGACAGCGGGTTCCCTGCCCTGGATCGCCGGAGCGGCCGTGCTCTTCGCATTCCTGCTGGCCTGGCTGCTCGGTCCGGGCGGTGGCACCGATCCGGCCCAGGTCGATCCGGGCCGGTACCTCGACCCCGAATTGATCGACCGGGCCCGTGACTTCCGGTCGGGCAGCCGCCTTCTGGCCATCGCTTCGATGCTGGCCGGTCTGCTCGTGCTCGCAGTGCTGGCCGTCTGGCGGCCTCCCTTCCTGCGGTCCGCTCTCGAGCGCCTGGGCCGGCGCCCGGTGATCGGGGCGGCCATCTGCGGGGCGGCGATCACCATCCTGCTGGCGCTGGTCAGGCTCCCGCTGGACCTGATCGCATTCCACCGTGGCCGTGACTTCGGGTTGATCACCCAGGATTTTTCCGGCTGGCTCGGCGACCTCCTGATCGGGACGCTGATCGGTCTGCTGCTCGCGGCTGCCGGGGCCGCCCTCGCGATGTGGCTCTGGCGGCGCCTGGCAGGCAGGTTCTGGATCGCCGGCTCGGCGCTCGTGATCGCCTACGCGGTGCTTTTCACGTGGCTCTGGCCGGTGGTCGTGTCGCCTATCTTCAACTCGTTCGAGACTTTGCCCGAAGGGCCCGTCCGCCAGGAAGTGATCCGCCTGGCCGACGAGGCCGGGGTCGAGGTGGGGAACGTCTACGAGGTAGACGCGAGCCGACGGTCCTCCACTCTGAACGCCTACGTGAACGGCATCGGGTCCTCGAAGCGTGTCGTGATCTACGACAACGCCATCCAGGAGCTCTCCGACACCGAGCTCTCGGCTCTGATCGCGCACGAGCTGTCTCACGTCGAGTCGAACGACCTCTACCGCGGGCTCGCTTTCGCGATCCTCGTGATCCCGATCGGGGTGCTGTTCGTCCAGGTTGTGACCACGGCGCTCGTCCGGCGCCGGGGAGACGACCTCGAAGGCCCGGCGATCATCCCCGCACTCGCCCTGACGATCAGCTTGGCCACACTGGTCCTCATGGTCCCTGGAAACATGCTCTCCCGCGACATCGAGTCCCACGCCGACCGGAGCGCGGTCGAACTGACCGAGAGCCCCGAAGGGCTGATCGGCCTCCAGGTGCGACTGGCCGAGTCCAACCTTTCCGACCCCGACCCGCCGGGCGTCTACCAGTACCTGTTTGGCACCCATCCGACCACGGTCGAGCGGATCTCGGCAGCCGAGGCGCTGAAGGAGGAAGGTGACGGGAGATGAAGATCACCCTGCTCGCCATCGGCCGGATCCGGCCCCCGTTCGACGAAGCCGAAGCCCACTACATGAAGATGCTGCTACGCAAGCAGTCCGTCGAGGTGATTGAGGTCAAGGACGACGAGGCCCTGGCCCGGCGCCTGGACCCCGACAGTCATGTCGTCGCCCTCGACATCGATGGCAAGCAGCTTGATTCCGAAGGCTGGGCGAAGTGGCTCGACGGCCGGCGCCACGCCGGCCGCAAGGTGACCCTTCTCGTCGGAGGCCCCGCAGGCCTGCCAACCGAGGTCCGGACAAGGGTGGACGAGAAGCTTTCACTGGGAAAGCAGACGCTCGCCCACCAGCTGGCCCGGATCGTCCTGCTCGAGCAGGTCTTCAGGGCATCGAAGATCCTGGCCGGCGAGAAGTACCACCTCTGAGACGCATCGCTCACGTAAAGGCCTCTCAAGTCACCGAACGGCAAAAACCAAGAGCTTGTTCTCCTGGCCAGGTTTTGCCCGCCCTCGCGGTAGATAGCGACCCGCCTACGCGGTAGGCCGACACACAACTAGCATTGCCCCCGTGAATCAGATCGACCCCGTGACCAAACTCCGCGAGACCATCACCCAGGTGGCGAGGACGCTCAGTGGGGACGAGACGATCGAACCTGGCCTCGAAGTTCCGCCGAAGGCCGAACTCGGTGATTACAGCTCGAACGCGGCGATGCTCATGGCAAAGTCGCTGGGGCGTCCTCCGCGAAACATCGCCGCCGACCTGGTGACCGAAGTCTCGGCTGAGCTCGGGGATGCGGTCGAACGGATCGAGGTGGCCGGCCCCGGCTTCGTCAACCTCTTCCTCGCCGACTCCTGGTACCGCGGCGTCGTGGGCGACCTGACCAGGGAAGGGGTCGCGCCGGTGCCTCCGGTGGCCGATCCCGAGAAGGTCCTGATCGAGTTCGTGTCGGCCAACCCGACCGGTCCGCTCACCGCCGCCTCGGGCCGGCACGCTGCCTACGGGGACGCCCTCACGCGTCTGCTCAAGGCGACCGGCAACTCGGTCGACACCGAGTACTACGTCAACGACGGCGGCTCCCAGGTCGGGAACTTCGCGGCTTCGATAGCCGCCCGCATGACGGGGACCGAGCCGCCCGAGAACGGTTACCGGGGCGATTACGTCAACGACCTGGCTGCCAGGGCTGCCGACGAGCGGATCGAACCAACCGACCTCGGACTCCTTGCCACGACGGGTGTCGAGTGGATGGTCGACGGCATCCGGGCCTCCCTCGTCCGTTTCGGAGTCGAGATGGACGACTTCTTCTCCGAGCGTTCGCTCTACGAGGAGGGCCTCGTCTCGCGCGGACTCGAACGCTTGAAGGCCGCCGGCCACACCTTCGAGGAAGATGGTGCCGTGTGGCTGCGCACTACCGAATTCGGGGACGACAAGGACCGGGTCCTGGTCCGTTCGGACGGCGAACCCACCTACTTCGGGGCCGACGTGGCGTACCACGCCGACAAGATCGAGCGGGGCTACTCGCGCCTGGTCGACGTGCTCGGCGCCGACCACCACGGCTACGTCGCAAGGATGGCCGCCGCGATCCCGACCTTCGGCGCCGACGTCGTTTTCGAAGCCCAGATCCTGCAGATGATCCACCTGGTCGAGGGCGGACAGCGGACCAAGATGTCCAAGCGGGCCGGCGACATCGTCACCCTCGACGAACTGGTCGGCGACATCGGCGCCGACGCCGCGCGTTTCTTCCTCCTTCAGCGGAGCCACGACAGCACCATGGATCTTGATCTTGATCTCGCCCGTTCGCAGTCCTCGGACAACCCGGTCTACTACGTCCAGTACGCCCACGCCCGCATCCAGAGCATCCTCCGGAAGGCTGCGGACCAGGGCCTGGCCCGGGACGGGGCGGAAGCCGCCACGGCTCCCGTCGACGCTTCCGAGAAGGCCCTCATCGCCAAGCTGCTCTCGTTCCCCGCTGAAGTCCATGAAGCCGCCGCCCGTCGCGCGCCTCACCGCATCTGCGCCTACGCCAGCCAGACATCGGCTGCCTACCACGCCTTCTACCGCGACTGTCAGGTCATCGGAGCGGACGGGGAGGGCGTGCAGGCCGCCCGACTCAACCTTTGCGAAGTGACCGGAAACACCATCAAGCAGTCGCTCGCGTTACTCGGAATCTCAGCCCCGGACCGGATGTAAGAACCTCTCCCCGGGGCGCGGTTTCAGTTTCGTGTTGTGGCGCGGGGTGGGGGTGTCCCGTCCTCACCGCGGGAGCTCCGGGCGGGAACACCCCCGCCCCACGTATTAACAGTGGACGGTCGACCGGCCCACAGGCAAAGCTGAGGACGGCCGGCGAGGGTTCGACCCCGCACGTGGCCCAAGATGAATCACCGCGGCTCCACGGTTCACCACATTGCCGTTTAGGCCGCCGATTCGTAGCTGGCATGGACCGGTCAGCCGATCTAGACATCCAAGTTGGTTTTACTAACGTGGTCGGATCTTCGACTGAGACCAGAAACACCAACTTGGATGCAGTTATCCAGAACTCAGCGAGACTCGAACAGGGCGCAACCATTCTTTGATTCAAATGCGCCCGCCAACGCGGTAGACCGATCCCCGAGGCACGCCGCCCCCGGCGGTAGACCGATACCCGAACCACGCCTGCTCAAAGGTCGTACTTGGCCATGTCCTTGTCCAGGCGATCGTCGTCGCTTTGGGGGGTTGTGGCCGGCTTGTCCGTCGCGTCCTTGCTTCGGTTTCCCCTCCAACGGATCACCGAGTAGAGGATGGCCAGGGCTGCAACTATGAAAGCCAGGACGGGGACCAGGTAGGCGAAGACGTTGATTCCTTCGTCGTCGGGCAGGGCCAGGACCTGCGGGCCGTACTCGGCGACCAGAGCGTCCTTGATCTCGTCCTCGGTCTTTCCCTGCCTGATCAGCCCGCGGATGAAGACCCGCTCCCGTTCGGCGGCCGGGGCGCGGGAGAGGCCGAGCAGGGTGCCGCAGATCGGGCACATCACCTCGTCTTCGATCTGCGGCAGGCTGGCCTGCGGTTCGGCGGCCGATGCGATTCCCCCGAAGGCGAAGGTCATCACCAGCACGAGTGCGATCAGCCGCTTCATCCGACCGGGTCCTTTTTTGTGTTCGCCTCGAGGGCGGGTGCGGCGAACCGCTCGATCTCGGCCTCGGTCTGGAAGGGGCCGGAGAAGTGCGCGGCGACCTTGCCTTCGGGATCGATCAGGAAGGATTCGGGCACACCGGTCGTCCTCAGGTCGTCGGCGTAGTCGCCACTGGCGTCCCTGACCTGGGCGTAGGTGATGCCGTACTCCTCGAGGAAGTCCATCGCGTCGCCGGAAAGATCACGGGTGTCCACTCCGAGCACCGTGATCGCGCCCCGGTTGTCCCTCTCGAACCGTTCGAGCGCCGGGGATTCGTCCCGGCAGGGCACGCACCAGGAGGCCCACACGTTGAGCAGCACCCAGTCGCCGCGGAAGTCCTCGATTGAGGCTTCATCGCCGGGTGGCAGGGTCGGCAGGGTCGCCACGGGCACCGGGTCGCCCTTGGCGAGGCCGCTTTCATCGCTGGTGA
The DNA here is from genome assembly GCA_051305975.1 of Solirubrobacterales bacterium. Lineage (GTDB taxonomy): Bacteria > Actinomycetota > Thermoleophilia > Solirubrobacterales > 70-9 > 67-14. Next base: position 477 of record JBPPMI010000302.1, on the reverse strand, counting down.
CGAGTCCCCAGGTGAGGAAGCCGAGCAGGGCCGCGACACCGAGGACCACGAGTGAAGTTCGAAGATTCAAGACCCTTGGGAGTATGAAGAACCCGAGGGTCTCGCCGCCCTCGCATTGCGCGCGGTATACAAGGATCAAGACGTCTATGACGACTGAAAGCGCGTCCCGATCCTTTAGTTCACAATGCCGATTGCGCGGACGTAGCTCAGTTGGTAGAGCATCTGCTTCCCAAGCAGAAGGTCGCCGGTTCGAGACCGGTCGTCCGCTTTGAGAGCCACACTCTCAGTCGTCATCGTCGCCTGGAACTCGGCCGAGCACCTGGCCCGGACCCTGCCTGCGCTCGCGGCAGAACTGGTGGACGGTGACGAGGTGATCATCGTCGACAACGATTCACCGGATGACCTCCAGCGCGTGGTCGACGCTCACCTGCCGGCGGCCACGGTGGTGGCTATGGGAAGGAATGCCGGGTACACGGC
>JBPPMI010000301.1:0-3449 GCA_051305975.1 Solirubrobacterales bacterium | reverse complement strand
CACCAGGGCCGTGATCGCGAGCAGGACGAGGAGGACGGTGACGCTCACTCCGAGCAGGAGGCCGCCGGCAAGCAGGAGTCCCGCGATCGCGAGCACGGTCACCAGCCCCGCGCCGACTTCCCCTTTCCCCTTCCGGTCCATGGGGCAAGCCTAGCCGGGCAGCCGAGGCTGCTCAGGGGCCGGTGCAGGAGGAGCTGTTGCGGGAGCCGTCGGGCATGATCGTGTGACAGAGGAAGGCGTCCGTGACGTTGAAACGATCCGGGACGCCGTCGATCGTCGACGTGGTGTTGGCGAGGATCGCCTCGGCGAGGTTCGCGCCGGCGAAGTTGGTGCCGGCGATGTTTGCGCGCTCGAACCGTCCTTCGGCCAGATTGGCCCCGGCGAAATCGGCGTTGTTCAGGTTCGCTTCGAACAGCTGGATTCCGGTTGCCCGGGCCCCCGCCAGATTTGCGGCTTTGAGATTTACCTTGCTCGCCAGGACCTCGGTGAGGACCGCGTCGACGAATGATGCCCGCCTCATGTCGGCTCCGGCAAACTGCGCGTAGATCATCCTGGCACCACTGAAGTCGGCTCCATAGAAGACGGAATCGGAGAAGTCGGACCTGACCGTGTCAGCCCCGCTGAAGTTCGCGAAATAGCCTTCTACCCCGTCGAAACGGACCAGGTCCAGGTCAGCGCCTCGAAGATTGGCCGAACCGAGGGCTGCCTTCCGCATGTCTGCGCCGGACGCATTCACTCCCACGAGGTTGGCTCCGTACAGATTGGCCTTCCTGAAGTCAGTACCCAGCAGGTCCGCCCGGGCCAGCCTGGCCTGCCGGAAGTTGGCCCCGACGGCATTGGCCGAGGAGAGATCCGCTCCGGTGAGATCAGCTCCACCGAAATCCGAGTCTCCCAAAGTGGCCCGGTTGAATTCGGCGCCGCGCAAATCGGCACCTCTCAGATCCGCGTCATGAAGATTGGCACGCCTGAGGTCGGCACCTCTCAGGTCAGCATTGCCCAGCTCTGCGTTCCGGAGGTCCGCACCGCGAAGGTCGGCGTTCCGCAGATCTACAGCCCAGAGTTTCGCGTCATTCAGTTTCGCGCCGATCAGGTCGGCACTCCTGAGGCTCTTCCACCGGCAATTGGTTTCGGGCTTGATGTCGCAGCCGTTGATGGTCTTGGCGGAGGCCTGGGCCGCGCCGAACGTCATCAACATCAGGGCGGACAGGGACAGGGCGGCGATGCTGATCTTCTTCAAGGAGTTCTTTCTGACTGGCGACCGGGAACCGGATACGCGTTATTAGGTACCGATGAAACCCCCCAGCATCCACGAAGTTGCGCCCGGATTGTTCAACAATATCTAAACTTTGGCTTGCACAGTGAGAAACAGCAGGTACTTCGAGGGGCCCACCTTCGCGGACCCGGGCTAAGCCTCCTGTGACAGGCGGTACTCGATCTCGATCTCCTTGCGGATCTCCTTGCGCAGCTCGTCGACTACATCGGCCTCGATCTCGGCCCTCACCTGCTTCTCCAGCTCGGCCCGCGCTTCGGGACTCAGATCACCAAGTTCGGTCATTCTCACTCCAATCGATCGGCAGTCACGCAGTGGTTCCAGCCTACTGGCCCAAATAGACTGGCCGAGTCCCCTACCCCTACCGAGGAGCGACGTGACCGCACTATTCCAAGACGACTTTCTGAACGGCCTGGGCACGTGGGCCCTGGGATACATCCCCTACGGAGGATCCGATTACGGCGAGGTGGCTGCGGTGGCCGACGCGGTCGGGGACGGGGACGAAGACACCTTCTACGCCAAGTGGCTGGCCGCCGGTGACCGGCATTTCGCCGAAGCCGAGACGGCACGGGACTCGGACCTCGGAACTACCGCCCGCGACCACTACCTGCGAGCAGCAGTCGCCTACGGAACCGCGTATCACCCCCTCTACGGAACCCCGGTGGATCCGCGGCTCACTTCGACTTTCGCGAGCCAGATGGACTCCCTCGGGAAGGGTCTTGCGATGGGACCCGATCCGGCCTCGAAGATCTCCATCCCTCTCGACGGCATCGAACTGCCGGGTTTCTTCATCCCCGCTCCCGGAATGGGCGACCAGGTCCGGCCGACGATCATCCTCAACAACGGATACGACGCCACCCTGACTGACCTCTACTTCGCTTCGGCCGTCGCCGCCGGGCGGCGCGGCTACCACTGCCTGATCTTCGACGGGCCCGGCCAGGGCGACGTCCTCTACAACCAGCGTGTACCGCTCCGGCCCGACTGGGAGAACGTGATCACCGCGGTCGTCGATGTCGCCGTGGAGCTGCCGCTCGTCGACCCCGACCGCATCGCCCTGAACGGCTGGAGCCTCGGCGGTTACCTGGCGCCCCGCGCCGCCAGCGGCGAGCACCGGCTGGCTGCCTGCATCGCCGACCCGGCCCAGTGGAGCGTCGCCGACGGGTTCCGGCCGATCGTCCAGAAGCTCGGCGGCACCCCCGAACAGGCCGCCGACCTGACCACGGTCGACGACAACATCGTCGCCAAGATCCAAGAAATGGTCGATGGCTCGCCCAAACTCGTCTGGAGCCTCACCAAACGAGGCTTCTGGGTGAACGGTGTTGCCGACATGCGTGGATACCTTGCGGACTGCGAGCGGTACACGCTCGACGGCCGGGTCGAGCAGATCCAGTGTCCGACCCTGGTCACCGTCGCCGAGAACGATCCGATCGCTGCCAATGCCCGAAGGGTGTTCGACGCTCTCACCTGCGAGAAGGAACTGATCACGTTCACGGCGGCCGAGGGCGCCGGAGACCACTGCGAGATGTTCAATCGATCCCTGCTCAACAACCGGACCTTCGACTGGCTGGACGGCGTCCTCGCCGCCAGGTAGCACCGCTCAACCGTCAGGACTGGAGCAGGCCGGCTACGACGTGGGCGACGCGTTCGCCCCGGTCGGTCAGCAGGTACTCGGTGTGCGGTGGCCGGCCGGCTACGGTCCTCCGCTCGACCAGACCTGCTTGCTCGAGCTGCTCGAGCCGCTCGGAAAGCGTCGTCGGTGAAACCCCAGGAAGGGACTGGCGGAACTCGTTGAAGCGCGAGGCGCCGCTGGAACAGGCGTAGATCGTGGCCATGGTCCAGCGGCGCTCCAGCACTCCGGCTGCTTCGCGCATCTCCGGCGGAACCGGACTGCAGTCACGACATCGAGGCGACATCCGCGATGCTCCCGACGGGCTCGAGGGCGAGGTCGATTACCTCTTCCACACTGGTGACCGGGTGGAAGGTCATGACGTCACGGACCTCTTCGGGAACCTCGTCGAGGTCGGCTTTGTTGCGGTACGGCAGGAACACGTCAGTGAGCCCGGCCGCGTGGGCCGCGAGGACCTTCTGCTTGAGCCCGCCGATCGGCAGGACGCGGCCCTGCAGCGTCACCTCGCCGGTCATCGCGACGGTGTGGCGCACCGGGCGGCCGGTCAGCAGG
>JBPPMI010000300.1:0-6232 GCA_051305975.1 Solirubrobacterales bacterium | reverse complement strand
GCTCGGCTGTCCAAAGAACGTAAGCGGGTGTCCTGAGCGTGGCTGGCGAGGAGTAAGGGAGCCGGTGAAGCGATTTGACCCACGTCAATGAGCGAACCGTGCGACAGTCGACGAAGTCCAGGCGCGCTCAGGGCGTTCCCGGGCGCCACCCGCCACCTCATGGCTGCACAAGAAAGGGCGCCCAGTGGGCGCCCTTTCGAGACTTCATGGAGCAGGTTCCTTACTCGTCGTCCCATTCGAACGGCGGGTACTCGGTTGACAGGTAGTACGCGTAGAACGAGGCGCGGTTCTGCCAGTTGAGGGAGATTCGGATTACGTCGAAAAGCCCTTCGGGGATCTTCTTGGTGAAGATGATCGTGAAGAAAGCGATGAAGGAACAGATCGAGGCGACCCACGTGATCAGCATCGAGACGATCAGGTAGGGAATCACCAGCAGCCAGGTGACTAACGGGCGCCAGCGTGAAACGTGTTCGGGATAGACGGCATGCAGGTGTGTCGTGTCTTCCGGTACTTCTTCCAGCGAGAACGCCGGATATTTGTCGGTTATCAGCAGGTGGTAACCCGATACCCGCAGCACCCAGCGGTGGAAGCCGACCATGTAGTTCCACATTCCTTCGGGGTACTTGCCAGTGAAGAGCACGGCGAAGAAGGCGATGAAAGCCACGAACAGTGCCCCGATCGCGAGGAAGAACACGACGATGTACTGCGGGATGAGCAGCAGCCACTTGATCAGGGGCATGAATCGTGAGTATTCCGGCAGCAACTCGGCTGTGACGTTCACCGGGTAATCGTTGGCCACGGGTGCCGTGACCGCAGCTGAACCACTTGCGGCCAGCGTGCCCTCTTCAGGCGGTGGGCTGGGAACTTCAGTCATGGTGTTTCCCCTTCAAACCTAATTTCCCAGGCCAATCCCGGGATTACCAACAGCAACCTACTCCGCGAAGCAGCGGAACCCTGTCAATGAAATGAAAAAGCCTGCTTTCCGCGAGTGGTGGCCGGGGACTGCCCGAGAGCGGCTGGCGAGGAGTAAAGCCCGGAAATGACCTCGATGGTACCCACGTACGTGAGCTGTCATTTCCGGGCGTCGACGAAGTCCAGGCGCCGCTCAGGCAGTTCCCGGGTGCCGCTCAGAACTCGGTGTCGATCCAGGGCATCATGTCGCGAAGTTCCGCGCCGACGATCTCGACCTTGTGATCCTTGCCTTCCTGGCGAAGGCGGTCGAAGTTCTCGTTGCCGGCCTTGCTTTCCGCGATGAATTCCCTGGCGAACTCCCCGGACTGGATGTCGGTGAGGATCTGCTTCATCGCCTTGCGGGTGTCGTCGGTGATCACCTTGGGTCCGCGGGTCAGGTCACCGTACTCGGCCGTGTTGGAGATCGAGTACCGCATGCCCTGAATGCCCTTCTCGTACATCAGGTCGACGATCAGTTTGAGCTCATGGAGACATTCGAAGTAGGCGAGGCGCGGGTCGTACCCGGCCTCGACCAGGGTGTCGAACCCGGCGCGGACCAGTTCGGTGGTGCCGCCGCAGAGCACCGCCTGCTCGCCGAAGAGGTCGGTCTCGCATTCATCCTTGAAGGTGGTCTCGATGATCCCGGCGCGGCCGCCGCCGATCCCGATCGCGTAAGCGAGGACCAGGTCGTGAGCGGTGCCGGAGTCGTCCTTGCCGACGGCCATGAGGCACGGCACGCCGCTGCCCTCTTCGTACTGCCGGCGGACCATGTGACCGGGACCCTTGGGGGCGACCATGCCGACGTCGACGCCGGGCGGCGGGACGATCTGGTCGAAGTGGATCGCGAAACCGTGGGCGAACATCAGGAGGTTGCCTTCGCTGATGCCGTCACTGATGTCTTCGTTCCAGATGTCGGCCTGTTTTTCGTCCGGCAGGAGGATCATCACGATGTCGCCCTCGCTGGCGGCGTCAGCGATGGTGAGCACTTCGAGGCCGGCGGCGCTGGCCTTTTCGCGGCTGGAGGAGTCCTCGCGCAGACCGACCACCACATTGACGCCGGAGTCCTTGAGGTTCAGGGCGTGAGCGTGGCCCTGCGAACCGAATCCGAGAATGGCGACGGTCTTGCCTTCCAGCTTGGAAAGGTCCCCGTCCTTGTCGTAGAAGATGTCATTTGTTTCCATGACGGCGGATGCTACCCGTAGTCAGCGAAGGGCCGACCGGTGGAGCTTTCCCGAGGCGGTGCGCGGTAACTCGGTGACTATCTCCACCTTCTTCGGAACCTTGTATGAGGCCAGTGAAGACGCACAGTGCTCACGGACTTCGTCACTCGAGATGTCGGACCCTTTGCGCAGCACGACCACTGCCGTCACTGCCTGTTGCCACTCGGGGTCGGGCCGGCCGATTACTGCCGCTTCGACGATTTCGGGATGGCGGATGAGCACGTCTTCGACCTCGCCGGGCGAGACGTTCTCGCCGCCGGTGATGATCATTTCGTCGGTCCTGCCTTTCACGAACAGGAATCCGTCGTCGTCGATCCGGCCTACGTCACCGGTGTGGAGCCAGCCGTCGGCGTCGAGTGCCTCTGAAGAAACCGTCGGTCCCTGGACCAGGATCTCGCCGTCCTGAATCCGGAGGTGGGAAGTGAGGAGCGGCCGGCCCACTGAGCCCACCTTGCGCCGGGCCTCTTTCACTTCGAGGGTGGTGATCTGGGAGCAGGTCTCCGTCAGGCCGTAGGTCTGGATCACCGAGGCACCCCGGGACAGGGCCTCTTCGAGCGCACCCTGGGGCACCGGGCCGCCGCCGACGAGGATGGCGCGTGGTCCCGTGAGGTCGACGTCTTCCTCGAGCAGTCGCAGGAGCATGGTCGAGACCATCGAGATCACTGTGACTCCCTGTTCTTCGATCGCGTAACTGACTCCGTCGGTCTCGAAGTGGTCCTGGAGCACCATGGTGGTTCCGTAGATGACGGACCGCATGACGATGGAAAGACCGGAGATGTGACTGGTCGGCAGGGCGCAGAGCCAGCGGTCCTCGGGGTTCACGCCGATGTTGAAGGCGGAACCCATCGCGCTGAAGAGGTGGTTTCCGTAGGTCAGGCCCACCGTGTGGGCAGATCCGGTCGAACCGCTGGTGAGGATGCGGCAGTGGAGGTCTTCCATGTCGTGCTCGCCGAGCAGCGGCATGTCGGCCTCGGTCCGGGTGAGGCGGTTCGGATCGTCGAGGTCGACCGAGACCTTGTTGCTGTCGATCGCCGCCTGGCGCTCCTCCGCCGAGAGCTTCGGGCTCAGCGGCAGCAGCACCGCGCCGGTCTTCATCAGGGCGTGGATCAGCACGATCTGGCCCAGTCCGCCGCCCATAGTCACGGCGACGTTGGCCCCGCGCCGTACGCCGTAGGCGACCAGGCGCCGGGCCGCATGCTCAGCCTCCCGGTCGAGCTCGGCAAAGGTCATCTGGCCATCACCCGCGATCAGGGCGATGCGGTCGGGACAACTCTGTGATCTCTGTGCCAGCCAGTTATCGAGTTTCAATGAACCTTCTCGTTGCGCTCCCGGTTATCGTTCGGACATTCTTGCTTGTCAGCGCCCCAAGGGTCGCCACCACAGAAACGGACTACCGCTCTTGCCCGAACGTCACCGCAACGCCCCCGCCGAATCGTCGCTCTACGAACCGATCGCCTGGGAGCCGGCCCATGAATACAACGACATTCTTTACGAGAAGGCCGAGAGCATCGCGAAGATCACTATCAACCGGCCGGAAGTCCGGAATGCTTTCAGGCCCCAGTGCCTCGCGGAACTCCGCGACGCTTTCGACCGGGCCCGTGATGACACCGAGGTCGGTTCGATCATCTTCACCGGCGCCGGAACCGAAGCCTTCTGCTCCGGAGGTGACCAGCGCATCCGTGGTGACGACGGCTACATCGGTGACGACGACGTGGCGAAGCAGGGCGTCGGACGGCTCGACGTCGGTGATCTCCACGTCCAGATCCGGCGCCTGCCCAAACCGGTCATCGCGATGGTCGCCGGTTACGCGATCGGCGGCGGTCACATCCTCCATCTGGTCTGCGACATGACCATCGCCGGGGACAACGCCCGCTTCGGCCAGACCGGCCCGCGGGTCGGCAGCTTCGACGGCGGTTTCGGAGCGAGCCTCCTGGCCCGGAACATCGGCATCAAGAAAGCCAAGGAATTCTGGTTCCTCTGCCGGCATTACACCGCAGAGGAAGCCCTCGAAATGGGCCTGGTCAATGCGGTCGTACCGCTCGACGACCTCGAGAGGGAGACCGTCGCCTGGTGCCGCGAGATGTCGCACCTCTCCCCCTTGTCACTCCGCCTGCTCAAGTCGAGCTTCAACGCCGAAGAAGACGGGCTGACCGGACTCCAGCAGCTCTCGCACGACGCAACCCTGCTCTTCTACATGTCGGAAGAGGGCCAGGAAGGCCGGAACGCCTTCCAGGAGGGCCGCGCGCCCGACTTCTCCAAGTATCCGAAACGGCCTTGAGGATCTGGCTGAACGCGGCCCGTCCGCGCACACTCCCCGCTGCGATCGCACCCGTGTTCGTCGGTACCGCCGCCGCCTACGACCAGGTGGGCCACATGCCGCGCTGGGGCGCTTTCATCGCGGCCCTGGTCGCCAGCATCCTGATCCAGATCGGCACCAACCTCGCCAACGACTATTCCGATGCCCGTCGCGGAGCGGACTCGGTCGACCGCCTCGGCCCGGTCAGGGTCACCTCGGCCGGGCTGGTCACTCCCCGCCGGGTCCTGGTCGCTACCTGGATCGCGTTCGGCATCGCCGGGCTGCTCGGGGTCTACCTGGCGTTCGTCGCGGGTCCGATCATCCTCCTCGTCGGCGCGGTCTCGATCGCGGCCGGCGTGCTCTACACCGGTGGCCCGCGACCTTACGGTTACGCCGGGCTCGGCGAGGTGTTCGTATTCCTGTTCTTCGGCCTCGTCTCTGTGAACGGCTCCTACTACGTCCAGCTCGAGGAGATAACCGCGTTCTCGTTCGGCCTCTCGGTCGCCGTCGGGTGCCTGTCCACCGCGATCCTCGTGGTCAACAACACCCGCGACATGGATACCGACAGGCGCGCCGGCAAGAACACACTGGCCGTGAGGATGGGAAGAAAACGCTCCCGTGACTTCTACACGTACCTCGTGCTGGCGGCCTTCATCGCCCTCGCGATCACGGTGATCCGGAACGGCGGTCCCTGGCCAGCCATGCTCGGTCTCCTGGCCTTGCCGATGTCGATCAAGCCGATCCGGACGGTGCGCACCAGGACCGACGGACCATCGCTGAACGCCGTGCTGGCCCAGACCGGTGCCGCACTCGGAGTCTTCTCGCTGCTGACCTCGATCGGGCTGGTGATCGGCGCCTGACCCGGCTTGCCTCCTTCGAGGTGATCCCCTACGCGCTGCCCTTCCGGAAGCCGTACGTGACGGCGCGGGGCAGCCTCGACCGGCGAGAGATGGTTCTGCTGCGGATCCAGAGCGTCGACGGCATCACCGGTCTCGGCGAAGGGGTGCCGATGTCGCTTCGCGGTGGGACTGGCCTGGCCGATGTGGCCCGGGAGATCGAAACGTGGGGCGAGAGGGCGACCGATACCGGAGAGACCACCATCCCCGGTTCGGCCAGTTCTCCCGCCCGGATGGCGATTCTGATGGCGACCAGCGATCTGGATGCCCGGGAACTGGACGTGCCGGCCCACCGGCTCTGGAAAGAGGAGGTCCAACCCGTGCCCGTCGCCTGCAACGCCACCCTGACCACCGACACCCCGGAAGGCGTGCTCATTCAGGCCGAAGAGTGGGCCGCCGACGGCTTCCGGGTATTCAAGCTGAAACTTGGCTCGGCCGATGACGTCGGCCAGGTGCGGGCAGTCCGGGAAGGACTGGGTGAAGACGTGGCGATCCGGCTCGACGCCAACGGGACCTGGACCCTAGACGAAGCGACCCGGATCCTGACCGAACTCGAACCTCTGGGAATCGAACTGGCCGAACAGCCCGTCGCCACGCTGGAAGAGATGGCCGAGTTGCGGACCCGGACCTCGATTCCGCTGGTCGCGGACGAGTCGGTCTCCACCTCAAAAGAGGCCGGACGGGCAGCGGAAATCGAAGCGTGCGACGCGGTCACCGTCAAGCTCAGCAAGACCGGCAGCCTCGACGTGCGCCTCGGCGACAGCCTGCCGACCTATCTCTCGAGCGCCCTCGACGGACCGGTCGGCATCGCCGCGGCTGCCCATGCGGCACAAGCCCTTCCCCGGTACGGGCCGTGGTCGACCGTATCT
>JBPPMI010000299.1:0-4253 GCA_051305975.1 Solirubrobacterales bacterium | reverse complement strand
GGGCCGAAAAACGCCGGAAAGCCGGTCCTCGCTAGGCTCATTCGACCTTGAAGACCACCGTTACCGAACTTGAGAATTCCCGTGTGAACGTCGAGGCCGAAGTTTCGGCCGAAGACGTCGCCACCCAGACCCAGCGCGCCGCCCGCGGTCTCGCGAAGGAGATGCGCCTGCCCGGCTTCCGCAAGGGCAAGGCCCCGCCGTCGCTCGTGATCCAGCGGCTCGGCTTCCCTTCGGTTTTCGAAGAAGCGCTTCGCGCCGGCCTGCCCGAGTGGTACCAGGCTGCGGTGTTCGATTCCGGCATCGTGCCGATCGGCGATCCCGACGTCGAGGTCACCGAGGCCCCGTCCGCCGAGGGCGAGCCGCTCGCGTTCAAATTTGAAGTCGGAGTGCGTCCCGTCGCCGAGCTCGGCGAGTACAAGGGCCTCGAAGTCGAGAAGCCCGGTTCCGAAGTCCCCGGCGACATCATCGACCGCGAACTGGAGCGCCTGCGTGAAGGCATGGCCAGCCTCGACACGGTGGAGACCGAAGCGGCCGAGGGCGACCACGTCCTGGTCGACTTCGTCGGCAGCCTCGACGGCGTCGAGTTCGAAGGTGGCACCGCGACCGACCACATGATCGAGATCGGGTCGGGCCAGCTGATCGACGATTTCGAGGAGCAGATAATCGGCGCCAAGGCTGGCGACGAAGTCGAAGTGAAGGTGACCTTCCCCGAGGAGTACGGCGCAGCCGAGCTCGCCGGGCAGGATGCCGTCTTCGCCGTGACCATCAAGGAAGTGCGCCAGAAGAAGCTGCCCGAACTCGACGACGACTTCGCTTCCGAAGCTTCCGAGTTCGACACGGTCGACGAGCTGAAGGCGGACATCGCCGAGAAGCTGGCCGAGGCCGCCGAGTCAAGGATCGAACAGGACTTCCGGGTCGCCGCGGTCGACGTCGCCGTCGGGAACGCGACGGTGGACCTGCCCGAGGACATCGTCAGGGCCCGTGGTGCCGAGCGCTGGGACCGGGTCGAGCGCCAGATGGCCGGCCAGGGCATGAACGCCGACACCTACCTCCAGATGCAGGGCAAGACCCGTGACGAGATCATCGAGGAGTCCCTGCCGGACGCCGAGCAGGAGATCAAGCGCGAGTCAGTGCTGGTCGCCGTGGCCGACGCGGAGGACATCGAAGTGACCGACGCCGAGATGGAAGAAGAGCTCGAGCACATGGCCGGTCACGAGCGGACCACCGCCGCGAAGCTGCTGGAGCGGCTGAAGCGCGACGGCCGGCACGAGATGGTCGCCGCCGACATCCGGGTCCGCAAGGCGATCGACGTCATCGCCGACGCCGCGAAGCCGGTCGAGATGTCGGCCGAGGACGCCAAGGAAAAGCTCTGGGACCACGCCGGTCACAACCACTGAGCCTGCCCGCCGACCTCGATCTATAAGCTCTCCGCAATGAGTCCACTTGTCCCCATGGTTGTTGAACAGACGTCGCGTGGCGAACGTTCTTTCGACATATATTCCCGGCTCCTCAACGAGCGAATCATCTTCCTTGGCACTGGTGTCAGCGAGGACATTGCCAACCTGATCGTGGCGCAGCTGCTGCACCTCGAGTCGGAGGACCCGGAGAAGGACATCAGCCTCTACGTCAATTCTCCCGGCGGTTCCGTGTATGCCGGTCTGGCGATCTACGACACGATGCAGTTCATCAAGCCCGATGTCCAGACCATCTGCGTCGGCATCGCGATGAGCATGGGCGCCCTGCTCCTGGCGGGTGGGGCGGCCGGCAAGCGCATGTCGCTGCCGAACTCGAAGATCCTGATCCATCAGGTGTCCTCCGGTTTCTCCGGCCAGGCGTCCGACATCGAGATCCACGCCAACGAGATCATCGACACGCGCAGCCGTCTCGACAAGATCCTCGCCAAGCACACCGGTCAGGACCTCGAGAAGATCACGCACGACACCGAGCGCGACTACTTCATGAGCGCCGACGAGGCCAAGGACTACGGCATCGTCGACCGCGTCATCGAGCATCACTGAGCGGTCCGACAATCTGATTCTTCGTTTCGCGACGGCCGCCTTGATGGCGGCCGTTGTCTTTTCAGCCTTCGCGGGCTGTGTCGAAGCCCGGAGCGTGGCGCCCGAACCCCTGAAGTTCAAGCTGGGGAGGGGGACGGTGTCTCCGAAGGAAGCGGTTCCGGACTCGGTCGAACCGCAGCGGATCATCTTTCGCTTCCGGGCCACGCGGCCGACTCCCATCGAGGTGAGCGTGATCAAGCTCGGCTCCGGCCGCACGGTCCGCCGGTTTGCGACGGCACCGCTCCAGCCCGGTCGGTGGCATCGGCTCAACTTCGACGGACTCGACCGCAAGGGCCGCCTGGCCGGACCGGGCAAGTACCGGGTGCGGGTCGGACCCCTCGGTGGCAATCTGGCGAAGCTTTCCCGCCTGAGGCTTCATGGCCACCGTCCGCCGGTGGCCGGCCCGTTCGGTTCCCGTGGTGCGGTCGGCCTCTTCGGGGCGGCCCGGGTCGACGGTCGCACCCACGAAGGACTGGACATGACAGCGAACTGCGGCCGCCCGCTGGTCGCGGTGCGCTCGGGCACGATCCTGAAGGCCGCGAGCGACCCGGAGCTCAAGGGCAACTACGTAGTGATGAAGGGCCGGAGCGAGCGGCGCACCTACCTCTACGCGCACCTCATGCGGCCGGCCGCTGTCCGTGTCGGTCAGAAGGTGAGGGCGGGACGCAGGCTCGGTTCGGTCGGCCAGACCGGCAACGCGGCCGGCACCCCCTGTCACCTCCACTTCGAGGTGCGCAGCCGGGGCCGACTCCTCGATCCGGAACCGCTGGTCAGTTCCTGGGTTTTTTAGCCTTCTTGGGCTTGAACTTCGCCTCGAACTGGTTGAAGAGCTTCTTCTGTTCGTTCAGGAGAGTCTTCTTCTCGGATCCCGGCAGGAACGAGCAGCGGAGTCCCTCCTGGGCGAATGCCTTGAGCCGGCGGTAGCCGTAGCCGTGCTGACGCACGGCGATCCCGTACTGGTTCGTCAGGTCGGTCCGTGAGATGCCTTCGTCATCGGTCGAGAGGGTTACCCGCACACCGTTCTTCACGTAGTCACGGATCGGATGGGCCTTGCCTTTCAGCTCGAGGATCTGGGCGTTCGAGCTGAGGTTGATCTCGAGGCAGACCTTCTTCTCGACGATGTCGTCGAGGAGTCCTTGCGGATTCTTCTCCCACTTGAGGTCGGCACCGTGGCCGATGCGATCGGCGCCGGCGACGTTCACGGCCTGGCGGATGTGGAAGCGCAGGTCTTCCGGCGGGACCAGGCCCGGGACGAGCTCTCCGGCGTGGAGGGTCACTTTCTCGTCGGGATAGAACTGCTTGAGGAACTGGATCATCTTCATGTGGAGTCGGTAGTAAGTCACCGACAGCGAAGCGTCCTCAGGCTGGACCATGTTCATGCCGGCCCAGTTCGGGTCGGCCTTCATCAGCTCGAAACCGAAGAGCAGCTGGGCAAAAGCGACGACCGGCTGCTGGTTGCGCAGGACCTGCACGTCGAACCTCACTTCGACGTCGCAGCCCGGCTGCCGGTTCGGACCGTCACAGTCGAGGATCGCCTGCTGTCCGGACAGCGCTGAAGACGCCTGGGCGCTCGCAGCCGGGATCGCGTCGAGCAGGCCCGCGTTCAGCAGCGACTCGCGCAGCTCGCCGAAGTCCGGGTTGTAGCCGACCTGGTTCGCGACCCCGAGGGTGTGGCCGAACTGCGGCGTGATCAGAGGCTCGGTGTACCGCACGTTCTGGCTTCCGGCCCGGTTCGTCTCCTCTGCCAGCCCGTAGGCGGTGCGACCGCTGAAGGCGCCCCCGAAAAGGTCGAAGGTGGCGAAGAAGTGGTCGTGGCCGGTTTCTTCACCGGGGATGAAGCCACGCATCGACCACGCCTCGACGATGTTGTCGAAGAGGGTCGTGTTCAGGAGCGCGTTGGCGAGCGGGACCTGGGTGCCTGTGCAGGGAGGGAAGCTCGACACGTAGGTGACCGGGTCGACGCACTTGCCGTCCTCGGCTCCCCACTTGATTATCGACTCGGCGTAGACCGAGCCGGAAAGGTGCGTGTGGAGGTCGGTGCCCTTGGGCATGCCGAACAGGAAGCTCCGGAGCTTCGACGGCTCGTCCTTCAGCTGCTGGAGGCGCTGCGCGGCGCCCTTCTCGTTCGCGGAGGCGCCGGATGCGAAACCTCCGACCAGGAACAGCCCGATCAGCAATGCGATCAGGCCGGCCGGG
>JBPPMI010000298.1:0-7480 GCA_051305975.1 Solirubrobacterales bacterium | reverse complement strand
ATCGGGGCGCCGACGGTCGGCCGCACGACCTGGTCCACGCCGGCGAACCTACCGGTCGGCACCCACACCTACTTCTGCCGGATCCACCCGCTCATGCGCGGTGCGTTTCGGGTCAAACCGAAGACCTGACGCCGGTCATGAGTGAAGTCGTGGTGGTGGCCCTGTTCACCGCAAAAGAAGGCAAGGCCGACGAACTGGTTGAACGGTTCACTCCGATCATCGAGCAGACCCACGAGGAGCCCGGCTGCATCGCCTATGCCCTGCACCGGGACAAGAACGATCCGAACACAATTGCCCTGGTCGAGCGCTGGGTCTCGCAGGATGACCTCGACGCGCACTTCGGGATGCCGTATGTGGCCGAGATCGAGCCGATCGCCAACGAACTGCTGGCCGGGATGCCGAAGATCATCTTCGGCGCACCCGAACCGGTCGGCGATCCGGCCAAGGGAACACTCGCGTCCTGATCCACCGCTGTTCGCCACCGGGCCGTTTCGTGAACCGATCGGCCCCGGTGGACGTAGTTGACCTGATGATTAGCTTCCTCTGCCACCGTGGGGCTCCATGGCCCTGCTGATCCTGTTCGGATTCATCGCCGGCGCGGCAACGGCCGTGTCGCCCTGTGTCCTGCCGGTCCTTCCGGTAGCGCTGTCGGCCGGTGCGACCGGCGGCCATCGGCGGCCGATCGGCATCGTCGCCGGGCTGACAGTTTCTTTCACCTTCGCCATCGTCGCCCTCGTCTACGTGATCGATGCCCTCGGCCTGCCGGACGACCTGCTGCGGAACCTCGCGATATTCGTTCTGTTGGTCTTCGGAATCACGCTGCTCGTACCGGCCCTTTCGACCCGCTTCGAGGGCTATCTCAGCGGGCTGACCAGCCGGTTCCAGCCGAAGTCCGGCGCCGGCGACGGCTTCTGGTCCGGTGTACTCGTGGGCGCCAGCCTCGGCCTCGTCTACGCACCCTGCGCCGGACCGATCCTCGCCGGGGTCATCACCGTTTCGGCCTCGCAGCCGTTCACCGCCGGCCGGCTCGCGGTCGCCCTCAGCTACGGCCTCGGGTCGGCGGTCGTCCTCTACTTCCTGATGATCGGCGGCCGTCGCCTGATCGGGCCGCTCAGCAAACGGGTGCCGAGCTTCCAGGCGATCATGGGCGGGGTCATGGTCGTGTTCGCCCTGCTGATGCTCGGCCAGTACGACCTGAAGTTCCAGAACCGGATCGCCGACGACCTGCCCGCCTTCCTGGTCAACCCGACGAAGGGTCTCGAGGACAGCGACGCCGCCCGGGACGCCCTTGTGGACGTCCGTGACGTCAACCACAGCAAGGACGCACAGCAGCTGGCCAACAACGTGGCCGATGCCGAGGAGGACCCCTCGCCGGAGTCCGACCTGCCGCTGCTCGGAAAGGCCCCCGAGTTCACCGACAACCAGCAGTGGTTCAACACTCCGGACGGCGGGTCCCTCACGCTCGCGTCTCTCCGGGGCCGGGTGGTGCTGGTCGACTTCTGGACCTACAGCTGTGTCAACTGCATTCGCACTCAGCCCTACCTCAAGGCATGGGACGAGCGGTACCGGGACAAAGGTCTGACGATCGTCGGTATCCACACCCCCGAGTTCCCGTTCGAGAAGGACGCCGGCAACGTTCAGGACGCGATCGACAGTGCCGGCCTCGAGTACCCGGTGGTCCAGGACAACAACTTCGGCACCTGGGATGCGTACGCCAACCAGTACTGGCCGGCCGAATACTTCGTCGACGCCGACGGACAGGTCCGCTATGCCCACTTCGGAGAAGGCGAATACGAAGAGAAGGAAGGGGTGATCCGGGAGCTTCTGGCCGAAGCCGGCCGTGATCCCGGCAACGGAATGTCGGGAGCGAAAGGGGAGTCGATCTCGTCCGGCCTCACCACGCCCGAGAGCTATCTGGGTTCGGCCCGGGCCGAGAACTTCCGGAACGGCATGATCCTCGGCGGCGTCCAGGACTTCGGTCCCCTGAAGGAGCCCGCGCAGGACGAACTTTCATACGGAGGCAAGTGGCGGGTATCGCCCGACTTCGCGACCGCGGACGGAGGCCAGCTCGAACTCAAGTTCGGCGCCAAGAAGGTTTTCCTGGTCCTCGGCTCTCCGGATACCCCGAGGACCGTCAGTGTCGAACTGGACGGCAAGCCGATAGTGGCGAAGGTCGCGGGCAAGGACGTGAAGAACGGCACCGTGACTGTGAACGGTGAGCGCCTCTACGAGCTCGTGTCATTGCCGAAAGCCGAGAACCACACCCTGACCCTCACGCCCGAAAAGGGAGTAGAGGGCTACGCGTTCACATTCGGCTGAAGTTTACGGTCTCCAGGGACTCGAACTCTGCGCCCCGGAGGCTAGGCGTGACAGCACCAAGCTGACTGATTCGGGCCCGACGGGATCGAAGCCCCCGCGCCCCATTCGAAGCCCGGGCTACTTCGTGCCCGCATGAGGCACTTTGGCGCCCTACCTCGTCCGGAAGGTCAAGGGAGACGAATAGGCGCTTAGCATGATGCGAGACCACGATTCTCAGGGATAATGCCGGACTTTCGTGGTCTCGGGGGCTCTTAGCCTGGGGTCAGGCGGCCTGGTTCGTCTGGCAGGGGCTCGACTGACCACTTCACTTCGAATCTTTCGAGGTCGGCGAGAAAGACCTCAGCTTCGAAGGCCTCGGCCGGGGCGAGGCCGCCGGTTCCGCGGAGTCCACCGGACACGGCGAGCCCGGCACCCTTGACCAGCAGTGCCGCGGTGAGTCCGTAGACGTCGCTGCCGCTGACCGTCCCGCGGCGGACCCGGTCACCGGCGACGGCTTCGCAATCGATAGTCCAGGTGGACCCGGCACGCGCGTCAGCTTCGGCTCCTTCGGGCAGCCGGCCGATCAGCTTGCTCATCAGGGCTTTGGCCGGGGTGCGCATCGCGAGGCTGGCCGGGCGCATGATCATCGGGGCGAACCGGGCGATGGGCGCCGGGATGGTCGAGTCGGCGCTCAGCATCGTCTCGACTTGGCGGGTCTCGACGTGCCGGGGAACGGTCACGTGTTCTCCGGCCGGATACCTCGTCATCGCCAGCTCGCCCAGCTTTCCACCGAAATCGAAGCTGCCGCGGCCGATCGAAACGTCGGCCGGCTGGAGTCCTCCGCCACGCCACTCGAGGTCTTCGCCTTTCATCATGTCGAGGGCGGAGAGCATCGTGCCGCGAGTCGGCTGCATCTTCACCGCGTAAGCCAGGCGGATCGTGTCGAGGCCACCCATCCCGAGGGCGGTGAGGGCCGCGATCATGTCGCCCGGCACGTAGTCGAACCCCATGGCCGGCACCACGGCACTCCCGTTTTTTTCGGCCACCGGTCCGTAACGGTCGAGCCCGAGCTGGATGAAGGGCTGTTCGCCGGTGGTGTCCAGGTAATGCGTGCCCGTCTCGGCGGCGGCAGCGAGGATTGGCTCCCCGTGGAGATAGAACGGGCCGGCGCAGGCGATCACGGCGCCGCAGTCGGCGAAGAGATCGCGCAGCCCCCTGGAATCGCCGTTGCTGATCGCGTGGAGGGGAACGTCGGTCCCGAGGTCGGCCGCGACTGCTTCGAGCTTCTCCTGATTTCGCCCTGCCAGTACGAAATCGAGGTCGGTCCTGGCGAGTTCGGCCGCAATCAGCTTGCCGGTATACCCGGTGGCCCCGTAGACGGCGATCGGACCCGGTTCTGCTGCGCTTGAGCTCATGGGCACGAGTCTGACAGGAGTAGGATCGGGACATGACGGAGCAGCAGGCGAGAGAACGTTGCGCACAGCTGGCAGCCGAGAGCCCAGAGCGCACCACCCACAGCTGGCTTCCCAGGCAAGGGGCCGACGGCGAGTGGTGGATAGTCAGGCTCGGGGTGCCTTCAGCGTCTCAGGCAACGGGTACCGCCACCCAGGCAGAGCCACACGGCATCCGGGAGGACCCACGGACGCCACAGGACCAGAAGATCCCGAACAACATCGCCGGCTTCTAGGCGTCCGTCTGAAGCCATCCGCCGGCCCTCGCCGTTTCACTGCTGCTGGTCGCCACCCTTATCGGAGTCGTCATCTGGGAAACGATGGCGCCGGCGAGACCGCACGACCCGGAGGACGATCCGGTCCTCGAAGAAGGGGACCTCCTCCCGGCCGATCAACGAGAAGAGCCCCGGCGCGAAGGCACCGGGGCTCTTTTCCTGTTCTCGATCGCGGCCGCGGTCTACTTTGCGGTCGGTACGTCCTGACCGGAGTTCTGACCCCCTGGGGCGACCGCGGCGGACCTTCCGAGCTCTTTGCCCGTCTTGTCGAGCGCCCGGACCACGGTCACGGCACCGAGAGCCGGAGTGGCGATCTCGGTCTCGAAGTCGGCCCAGTCAAGCTCGGCCACCTTGGCCACGCTGCTCGCGTCGGCTCCGGTGAGGACTTCCCACTTGGCGGTGGCCTGCGAACCGTTCCAGCTGGCCCAGACCTTGGTGCCCGTGGAGTCGACGGCGATCGCCGGTTTGCCCTGCGGTATGCCGCTCCACGGCGCTTTGTAGGCCCGGTAGGAACTGGCCACCCCGAGGTCAGGAATGATCGTTCCGGTGTGGCTCGCATCGAACACGACATCACCGGCGGCGTTGAATTCCGTCATCAGGTTGGGTTGACCCCAGCCGACAAAGAAGTTGCCGTTGGCGAGCGGTTCGGCGTTGCCCTGCGAGGCGGAGACGACTCCGTCGCCGGGATGCGTGTACCGCTTGACCAGGGTGGCCTTGCGCTTCTTGCCCTTGCCGCTCAGACGCAGGACCAGAGCGCTCGATTCCGGGTAGACCGGCGGCTCGAAACGACCGTTGCTGTTGTCGAACATCGAGATGTCGCCGTTCGGCAGGCGCTGGGCGTCGTGCTGGTAACCGAATTCGGTACCCGGGCCCATCTGGAAGTCGTTCCGGCTGTTGCCTGTTCCGGACAGGGCCCAATGGATCGTGCCGTTCTTGCGGTGGATCCGGTAGATCGAGCTCTGGCGGCGTGAGGAGACGAGGTACCCGTCACCGTCGACCTGGATCGAGTTGGCGTGGAAGTAGTCGAACGAAGAACGGTCTTCCGGCACCTGGCCGACGCCGGTGTTGATCGGGATGTTTCCGGCGCTGTGCCATTCGAAGAGGACGGCTCCGGTCTTGATGTCGACCTCCTGGACCACGTTGTCGAGCAGGCGGCCGTTCTTGGCGCCCCCGACCTTCGAAAGGTCCTTGCTGACGCCGACGTACGAGAGGACCAGGGCCGTGTTGCGCGGGGTCATCTGGAACTCGTGGATATCAGCCTTGTAGCCGTTACCCGGTTTGAAGGAGGCGATCTTCTCGTACTTGCGGTTGAGGATCTCGAAGGTGCCGATCTGCGCGTAACCGGTGACCGAAGAAGCGCCCCTCCAGTAGGTGAGCACCGGCCGGCCGTTGTACTTCTGCGTCCGGAAGTTGTAGAAGGTGACTCCGCTGACGTCGAAGTTGGTGGGTTGCCACCAGGTGGTGCGCCCCGCGTTGTCGGCGATGGCGAGACCGTCCTGCTTGGGCGCGTAGAAGATATTTCCCGGTGCGACGCCGGGTTCGTAAGCGGTCACCTCGAGCTTCTCCGGCTTCAGGTCGGGGCGGGAGTGGAGGCCGTCGGTGATCGGAGGGATCTCCGGGTTCAGCGGCTTGTCGTCGCGGGTGGTGAGGTCGGCGACCTTGTACCGGAAATCGCCCTTCCTGGCCCCGGTGATCCTCAGGTTGGTCTGGACCCGGATCCATTCCCTCTTGGCGAACTTCTTCTTCGGCACGAAACTGACGCCGCGTCCGTCGGAGTGACGGAGCTTCTCGCCCTTGTGGACTCCGGTCTTGCTGCCGGTGACCTTGATCTCGCTGAGCTTGAGCCGCTTCGGGTTGATCCCGCGGAAGCTGATGGTGGTCGCGTTCGAGACGAACTTGGTTCCGGCGACCGGATAGACCGCGACGGGCTTGGGCGCCTTTGGCTTCTTGGCGGCGGTCGCCGGACCCGCGAGGGCACCGAACATGCCAATAGCCAGAACGGCTACAAGGACTCGACGCAAAGGCGTTCTGCTTGCGAGATTCAAGAACATCCTCCTGTGGACTGAGAAACGGGACTTGGACGGGGTTTCGAAACTACCAACCCCGGGCTCACCCCCAAGTAGCGGTCATGTGAAAGGCGAGCTTCCGGACTCTATTTGTTGACCAGCTTCTTGTAGGTGATGCGATGCGGGCGGTCGGCTTCGGGTCCCAGCCGGGTCCGGCGGTTCTCCTCGTAGGCCTCGAGGTTGCCTTCGAACCAGACCACCTGCGAGTCGCCCTCGAAGGCGAGGATGTGGGTCGCGACGCGGTCCAGGAACCACCGGTCGTGCGAGATCACCACGGCGCACCCGGCGAAGTTGAGCAGGGCGTCTTCGAGTGCGCGCAGCGTGTCGACGTCGAGGTCGTTGGTCGGCTCGTCGAGCAGCAGCAGGTTGCCTCCGGAGCGCAGGAGCTTTGCGAGGTGGACGCGGTTCCGCTCGCCACCGGAGAGCACCCCGACCTTCCTCTGCTGATCGGACCCCTTGAAGTTGAAGCTGCTGACGTAGGCACGGGAATTCAGCTTGTGGCCGCCGACGTCGATGTGGTCGTCACCGCCGGAGATGACCTCCCATACGTTCTTCTCCGGATCTAGGTCGTCACGCGACTGGTCGACGTAGGCCAGCTGGACCGTCTCGCCGAGGCGGATGTCGCCGGCATCGGGCTTCTCTTCGCCGACCACCATCTTGAAGAGCGTGGTCTTGCCGGCGCCGTTCGGGCCGATGATGCCCACGATGCCGGCCGGCGGCAGCTTGAAGGACAGGTTCTCGATCAGGAGCTTGTCCCCGAAGGCCTTCTTCAGGTCCTCGGCGTCGATGACGACGTTGCCGAGGCGCGGCCCGGCGGGGATGTGGATCTGGACCTGGTCGATCTTGACGTTCTTGTCTTCGGCCAGCAGTTCTTCGTAACGGGCGAGACGGGCTTTTGACTTCTTGCGCCGGCCCTTGGGGTTTTCCCGGACCCATTCGAGCTCGGAGGCGATAGTCTTCGCGCGGGCGCTCTCCTTGCTTTCTTCCTGCGAGAGCCGCTCCTGCTTCTGCTCGAGCCAGGACGAGTAATTGCCTTCGAACGGGATGCCGCGGCCGCGGTCGAGCTCGAGGATCCAGCCGGCGACGTTGTCGAGGAAGTAGCGGTCGTGGGTCACCGCCACGACGGTGCCGGCGAAGTCGTGGAGGTAGCGCTCCAGCCAGGCCACCGACTCGGCGTCGAGATGGTTCGTCGGCTCGTCGAGGAGGAGGAGATCCGGTGCGGAGAGGAGGAGGCGGCAGAGCGCGACCCGCCGGCGCTCGCCGCCCGAGCACAGGCCGATCACCGCGTCGTCGGGCGGCACCCGCAGGGCGTCCTTGGCGACGTCCAGCACGCGGTCGAGCTCCCACAGGTTCAGGGCGTCGATCTTGTCCTGAAGCCGGCCCTGCTCCT
>JBPPMI010000297.1:0-7614 GCA_051305975.1 Solirubrobacterales bacterium | reverse complement strand
GCATCGGCCCAGGCCTCGATGTCGACCACGTTCAGCTTCGGGTTGCCGATCGTCTCGGCGAAGACCAGCCGCGTCTTGCCGTCGACGTTCGCCTCGAGGCTCGACACGTCGTCGGGGTCGACGAAACGAACCTCGATCCCGTACTGGGGCAGGGTGTGGGCGAACAGGTTGTAGGTGCCGCCGTAGAGCTTCGAGAGGGCGACTATGTTGTCACCGGAGCGGGCAATGTTCAACACCGAGTAGGTGACAGCTGCCTGGCCGGAAGCGACCGCGAGTGCCGCGACCCCGCCTTCGAGTGCGGTCATCCGCTCCTCGAGCACGTTCCAGGTCGGATTCATGATTCGCGAGTAGATGTTGCCCGGCTCGGCCAGGGCGAACAGGTCCTGGGCGTGCTGCGCGTCGTTGAATGCATAGGAGACCGTCTGGTAGATCGGCACGGCACGCGCGTTGGTGGTCGGGTCCGGTTCCTGTCCGGCATGAAGGGCGAGGGTCTCGGGACCGAAATTCGTTTCTTCTTCGCTCATTCTTTCTCCTGACTCAAGTCATGTGGAAGGGCAGTTCAAGTTGTACCTGATCAATACTCTAGTAAGCTGATCAAGAATACGGTTCAAAGGCCCGCCCGGGTCAGGCCGGACCGAGCAGGTTCACATCGATGTTGCCGTCGCCGTTAGTCATCGTGATCTTGACCTGGCGCTTCGTTCCGTTGTCCATAGTGCCTACACACTCGATCACGTTGCCCTTGGCGATCACCGTCCCGCCGGGGCACTCGATCGATTCGACAGCACGGCCGATGCCCTGCAGCGCGTCGAGTGCGGTGCTGGTGAAGGTCGTAGGGCCGGCGGTCGCAGTGGCGACCTCCCAGTGGAAGTCCACGTTGTCTCCCTCCACCGACTTGATCCTGCCGTCCAGGTCGAGACTGACATCGACCGAGTTCGAAGCCGTACACGTGAAGGTCTCTCCGGCCTTGGCTTCGGCTTCTTCGCATTCGAGCCCCGACATATCGAGACCGGTCTGCTTCTTGTATTCGGCGGTGATCTTGCTGGAGACCTCGTCGGCGTTGACGTTGTCGTCGCCGGTGCTCACTGAGGCTTCGCAGCCAGCGAGCAGTGCGGCAGCGGAGATGATCACCAGCGGCAGGGCGAACTTCTTTGCGATATTCACGAGGTCACCAGACTGGTCAGCCAGCGGGACGTTTCGACGAGGTCGCCTTCGGTCAGGCTGTGGCCTGCCTCGGGATTCAGGTGTAAGTCCAAGTTCGCGTTCCGATCTTCGAGGGTTTTGCCGAGCGTTATGGATTCGCTCGAGGGGACGAAATGATCCTGGCCGCCGGCGGCGACGAGGACGGAGGTACCCGTCAGGTCCAGGCCCGAATCGGGTTCGTAGGGCAGCATAGGCCGGAGCAGCGCGGCTCCGGCGAGAAGCCCGGGGTGGCGGAACAGGAGACCGACTGCGATGTTCGCGCCATTGGACAGGCCGATCGCGACTACCTTGCCCGGATCGAACGACTTGGCTTCCGCCTGTTCGACTACCCAGGCCGCCAGTTCGTCGGTCCTTTCGACCAGGTCGGGGATGTCAAGTTCGCCGACTGCGAGGCGCCTGAAGAATCGCGGGGTGGTGCCGTTCTCGAGCACCTTGCCGCGAGGGCTCAGCAGGTTGGCTCCGGGTGCCAGCTGGCGCCCAAGGGTCACCAGGTCGTGTTCGTCACCGCCGGTCCCGTGGAGCAACAGGAGGGTCCAGGGACCGTCTCCGGCTTCATACACGTGTTCGAACTCGGTCATGGGGCCACGATACTTCAGCTAGATTGGGCCCATGGACGAACCGGAATTCGAGGGATTCAACAAGGGACAGGAAGTATGGGTTCACAACGCGGACGGTTCAACCCGTCCCGCCGTCTACGTCGGAGAGGGTGAGAACGCGACGTTCTTCGGCGGACCGCCGCTCTGTTACGTGGTGATGGAGGACACGAAAGAGGGTGGAGAAGTGGAACTGGACCGCGTCACCGCGCGTTAGATGGATCGCATCAGGCAATGCATAAGCCAAAAGCAACAGGCCGCCCGCTTCCCCGGGGACATAGGATTGTATCCCCGTGTCGTCCCCCCGGCTTCCCATAGAACCTCTTCGAAAGTGTGATTACCGTGCTTGACCTCTGGCGATCGACGATCGGCAAGAAGGTCTTCGTTGCGGTGACGGGCACGATCCTCCTCGGCTACCTGGTCCTCCACATGCTCGGCAACCTGAACTCGCTGTTCGGGCCGGGCGGCGGCGACGCCCGAATCGACTGGTACTTCACCTGGATCCGGGGCGTCGGTGAGCCACTGGTCCCGAACTCGACGGTCGTCTGGATGGTGCGTGCCCTGCTGCTGGCCGCGCTGATCATCCACGTCACGGGCGTGATCCAGCTCTTCCGCCGGAATCGGGCGGCGCGTCCGGCCGGACACCCGTCCCGCCGCATCGGTCGCAGCCTGGAGTCACAGGTGATGATGGTCACCGGCACCTTCGTCCTCGCCTTCATCGTCTTCCACATCCTGCAGTTCACGACGCTGACGATCCAGATCACACCACTCCACCACGGTGACCTCTACGAGAACCTCTACTACGCGTTCCAGGAGTGGTACCTCGTAGTGATCTACCTGGTCGCCCTGCTGCTGCTCGGATTCCACCTGCGCCACGGGATCTGGAGCGTGACGCTGACCCTCGGCATCGACAACCCCAGCCGGAACCGCCCAATCCGCTACGGGGTCACCGCCTTCACGGTCGTGCTCATGCTCGGCTTCGCCGCGGTGCCGACCCTGTTCTGGACGGGCGTCCTCGACGAACCGCCGCCCGCCCTGATCCACAATCTGCTGCCGGGAGCCCTTTCATGATCGAACTCGACGCGAAGATTCCCGAAGGGCCGATCGAGACCAAGTGGCAGACCTGGCTCGATGCCCACGGACTGGTCGGACCCGCCAACCGCCGTGGCAAGAAGGTGATCGTGATCGGCACCGGTCTCGCGGGCGCGAGCGCGGCCGCGAGCCTCGGCGCTCAGGGTTTCCAGGTCAAGAGCTTCTGCTTCCAGGACTCTCCGCGGCGGGCCCACAGCATCGCCGCCCAGGGCGGCATCAACGCGGCCAAGGACTTCGCCAACGAAGGCGACTCCACCAGGCGCCTGTTCGCCGACACGATGAAGGGCGGTGACTTCCGCTCGCGGGAAGCAAACGTCTGGCGGCTGGCCGAACTCTCGGAGAACATCATCGACCAGGCGGTCGCCCAGGGCGTGCCGTTCAACCGCGAGTACGGCGGCAGCCTCGCGACAAGATCCTTCGGCGGGGTCCTGGTTCAGCGCACGTTCTATTCGCGGGGACAGACCGGACAGCAGCTGATGCTCGGGGCCTACAGCGCGCTCGAGCACCAGGTCGCGGCGGGCAACTGCTCAGTCTTCAACCGCCACGAGATGCTGGACGTGGTGATCGTCGACGGCGAGGCCCGCGGCGTCATCGCCCGCAACCTCGTCACCGGCGAGATCGAGCGCCACGCCGCCGACGCGGTGGTGCTGGCCTCGGGTGGCTATACGAACGTCTACTACCTGTCGACCAACGCGATGGGCTCCAACGTCACCGCGACCTGGCGTGCCCACAAGCACGGCGCCCTGATGGCCAACCCCTGCTTCACGCAGATCCACCCGACCTGCATTCCCCAGACCGGCGAGTACCAGTCGAAGCTCACCCTGATGAGCGAGTCGCTCCGGAACGACGGCCGGGTGTGGGTCCCGCGGAAGGCCAAGGACGACCGTCCCGCGGCGCAGATCCCGGATAACGAGCGTTACTACTTCCTCGAAGAGCGCTACCCGGCATTCGGCAACCTCGCACCCCGTGACATCGCCTCGCGCGCCGCAAAGAGGGTTTGCGACGAAGGGCTCGGCGTCGGCGGCACCGGACGCGGCGTGTACCTGGACTTCCGCGACGTGATCGCGAACCGCGGCCTCGAAGAAGTCGAGCGGAAATACGGCAACCTGTTCGAGATGTACAACCGGATCACCGGCGACAACCCGTACGAAACGCCGATGATGATCTACCCGGCACCGCACTACGCGATGGGCGGGCTCTGGGTCGACTACGAGCTCCAGACGACGATCCCCGGCCTGTTCGCGATCGGCGAGGCGAACTTCTCCGACCACGGCGCCAACCGTCTCGGCGCGAGCGCCCTGATGCAATGCCTGGCCGACGGATACTTCATCGCCCCCCATACGGTCACCCATCACCTGACGAGGAAGAGCGAACCCGTTGAAACTTCGGACTCGGCGTTCGACGAAGCCCAGGCGGGGGTCGAAGAACACATCAACTCGCTGGTCGACGTGGGCGGGACGCGCTCGGCCCAGGAGTTTCACCGGGAGCTCGGCAACGTCATGCTCGACAAGTGCGGAATGGCCCGGAACGCTGCCGGGCTGGCCGAAGCGCTTGCCGAAGTCCGCCGGATCAAGGACGACTTCTGGACGGACCTCCGGGTCGACCCCGGCGTCGATGAGTTCAACCAGAGTCTCGAGTACGCCAACCGGGTTTCCGACTTCCTCGAGATGGGCGAACTGATGTGCCACGACGCCCTGCGTCGCGAGGAATCCTGCGGGGGCCATTTTCGCGAGGAATTCGAGACCGAGGATGGCGAGGCCCTGCGGGACGACGAGCACTTCGCAAAAGTCACCGCGTGGGAGTACCGGGGCGACGAAGGCGACCCCACCCCGCACGACGAACCGCTCGTGTTCGAGAACGTCAAGCTGGCAACGAGGAGCTACAAATGAACTTCACGCTCGAGATCTGGCGACAGTTCGACACGGAGCGTGACGGCACGTACGAGACCTTCAAGGTCGACGACATTCACCCGGACGCGTCTCTCCTCGAAGTGCTCGACCAGCTGAACGAACGCCTGAGCCGCGAGAAGAAGCGGACGGTCGCCTTCGACAGCGACTGCCGCGAAGGCATCTGCGGTACCTGCTCGCTCGTGATCGACGGGTACCCCCACGGTCCCAAGCAGGTCACGTCCTGCCAGGTCTACATGCGTGACTTCATCGACGGCCAGACGATCAGGATCGAACCGTTCCGCAGCAACAGTTTCCCGGTGATCCGCGACCTCGTCACCGACCGCAGCGCCCTCGACCGGGTCATCCAGGCCGGCGGCTATATCTCCACGACCACCGGTCCCCAGCCCGACCCGAACTCGATGCCGGTATCCCCCGAGGTCCAGGAGCGGGCGATGGACGCCTCGATCTGCATCGGCTGCGGCGCTTGCGTCGCAGCCTGCCCGAACGGCGCTGCGATGCTCTTCACCGGAGCCAAGGTGACCCACCTGAACATCCTGCCGCAGGGCCAGCCCGAACGGGAGTCGCGGGCGATCAACATGGTCGAACAAATGGACGCAGAAGGCTTCGGCGGCTGCACCGGTTACGGCGAGTGCTCGCGGGTCTGCCCCCAGGACATCTCGCTCGACGTCATCGGGATGCTGAACCGCGAGTATCGCAAGGCCAGGACTGCGAAGAAGCCGAAGAACCCCCCGAAGATGGTCGCCCAGTAGAACGGAACCAATTCGCCGGATCGATTCCCGGGCAGATAACCCGCAGATCGATCCGGATCGAGTTCAGACGCCGAGGGAGCGGCCGATGATCTCTTTCATGATCTCGGTAGTTCCGCCGTAGATGCGGGTCACTCGGTTGTCGGCCCAGGCGCGGGCGATCGGGTACTCGTTCATGTAGCCGTAACCGCCGTGGAGCTGGACGCATTCGTCGACCACGCGCCCGCACATCTCGGTGGCCCACCACTTCACCTTGGCGCCGTCCTCGACCGAGAGCTTCCCGGCATTGAGCGCCATGACACAACGATCGAGGTAGACGGTGCCGATGTCGATCTCCGTCGCCATCTCGGCCAGTTTGAAGCGCGAGTTCTGGAACGAGCCGATCGGCTTGCCGAACGCGGTGCGTTCCTTCACGTACTCGAGGGTCCAGTCGAGCGCGGCCTGGGCCGAGGCCACGGCGGCGACCGCGATCGACAGGCGCTCCTGGGCGAGGTTGAAGACGAGGTACTTGAAGCCCTGGCCTTCGTCGCCGAGCAGATTCTCCACCGGCACCGGGACTTCGTTGAAGAAAAGTTCGGCGGTGTCCTGCGAATGCATGCCGACCTTGTCGAGGTTCCGGCCCCGCTCGAAGCCGTCCATGCCCCGCTCGACGATCATCAGCGACATCCCCTTGTGCTTCTCCCTGGGGTCGGTCTTGACGGCCGTGATGATCAGGTCCGCGTTGATGCCGTTGGTGATGAAGGTCTTCGAACCGTCGACGACGTAGTGGTCCCCGTCCTTGATTGCCTTGGTGCTCATCGAAGCGAGGTCGGAGCCGATGCCGGGCTCGGTCATCGCGACCGCGGTGATCAGGCTGCCGTCGACGATGCCGGGGATCCAGCGTTCCTTCTGCTCGGGGGTGCAGTACTCCATGAAGTACGGGAAGCAGACGTCGTTGTGGAGGGTGATGCCGAGCATCGAACCGGTCGCGCCGGCGTACTGGCCCTCCTCGGCGATCACCTGGTTGAAGCGGAAGTCGTCGATGCCGAGCCCG
Organism: Solirubrobacterales bacterium; assembly: GCA_051305975.1. GTDB lineage: Bacteria > Actinomycetota > Thermoleophilia > Solirubrobacterales > 70-9 > 67-14. Next base: position 1,040 of record JBPPMI010000297.1, on the reverse strand, counting down.
CCGAACTCCTCCGGGGCGTTCATCGCGAGCATGTTCTTCTCGCCGGCTTTCTTGAAGACCTCGCGCGGCGTCATCCCCTCTTCTTCCCACTGCTCGAAGTTGGGGGAAATCTCGTCGGCCACGAACCGTCGTACGCTTTCGCGGAAGTCTTTGTGATCAGCTTCGAAAATCTCTCTTTCCATTCAGCGAACTCTACGTCAATAGGAGCCACCAGGAAATGAAGTCCCAGGCAGCAATCGTCTTCGGAGGAGCCTCCGGTCTCGGCGAGGCATCGGCCCGCAAACTGGCCGCGGCCGGCCACACGGTCACCGTCGCCGACCTCAACGAGGAGAAGGGCGCCGTCGTCGCCAAGGACATCGGCGGGACGTTCATCCAGGCGGACGTCACCAATGAAGAATCGGTCAAGGCGGCGATCGCTTCCGCGACCGAAGCCGAAGGCGGCCTCCGCATCTGCGTCAACTGCGCCGGTGTCGGAGCGGCCGGGCGGATCGTCCAGAAGGACGGTGCCGCACCGCAGGCCGGGTACGAGTGGGCGATCGGCATCAACCTGATGGGCACGATCCAGGTGCTACGACTCGCAGCCGAGGCGATGGTCGCCAACGAGCCGGAGGAAGACGGCCAGCGTGGCGTCTGCATCAACACCGCGTCGATCGCCGGTTACGACGGCCAGATCGGCCAGACCGCGTACGCGGCCGGCAAGGCCGGAGTCATCGGTCTGACCCTGCCCGCGGCACGCGACCTCTCCCGCCACGGCGTCCGCGTCATGACGATCGCCCCGGGGCTGTTCGACACCCCGCTGCTGGCACTGCTGCCGGAACAGGCCCGCAAGGCCCTCGGCGACAACGTGCCGTTCCCGCAGCGTCTCGGGCAGCCGGAAGAGTTCGGCGACCTGGCGGTCCACATCGTCGAGAACGTGATGCTGAACGGAGAGGTGATCCGCCTCGACGGAGCCTTGAGGATGCCGCCCAAGTAGGGGGGTGATCCGCGGGCCGAGCGTTGTGGCCGGCGGGCTTGGGCTTAGCGGGGGGCTTCTGCGGGTA
>JBPPMI010000296.1:0-3062 GCA_051305975.1 Solirubrobacterales bacterium | reverse complement strand
GGTCCTGATCCGCTCGATCCCGTTCTCCATCTTGATCGGGTTGGTCCGCGAAGAACCGAGGATCGTGCCGCCGCGCGGCAGGATTCCCCGCACCTGGTCGACCCCGAGCGACCGGAAGTCACCTTCAAGAGGGCCACGCCAGCCGTCCCGGAAGCCGACGAACTCGTTGCCGAACTCGGAAACGCCGCGCCGCACGATGCCGCGGATCACGGCGTAGAGGCCGGGACAGTCGCCCCCGCCGGTCAGCACCCCGATCTTCAAGGGTTACTCCTTGTTCTTGCCGGGAAGCGGCAGATGCGGCTTGACCATGTCGATCAGCGGCTGGGTGTACTGGATGAAGGCACCTACGAAGAGGATCCCGAAGAACACGAGACCGGCAACCGGACCGCCCTGCCCCTGCGAATAGGAGAAGACGGCGAAGGCCAGTGCGACGAAGAATGTGACCGGGATGATCATTCGCGGGGAATCCTACCGAAAGCCTGAGGACAGGCTACGCGCCCATCGCCTCCCGGGTGTTGGCCAGAAACTGCTCGACGGCGGCTACCGCCGCATCGGTGTCGCCCGCGTCGGCGACCAGGCGGACCAGCTTCGACCCGATGATCACGCCTTCGCTGATCCTTCCCACCTCGGCGGCCTGGTCGGGTGTGCCGATGCCGAAGCCAACGGCGACCGGGACCGTCGCCTTGCTGCTCACGTCTTCGACCAGTTCCTGCAGGTGGACCGGCACTTCCTGGCGCTCGCCGGTAGTGCCGACCGTCGACACCACGTAAATGAATCCGGCCGCGATCCGGCAGATCTCTTCGCGGCGTTCGCCGAGCGTGGTCGGTGCGATCAGGGGGACCACGGCCAGTCCGGCATCGTTCAGGACATTGCGGGTCTCTTCGTCCTCGCCCAGAGGCAGGTCGGGGACGATTACGCCGCAGGCACCCGCTTCGACGGCCCGCTCGGCGAATTTGCCGGGGCCCTCGGCTCCGAGCACCATGTTCGTATAGGCCATCAGCACCACCGGCACGCGGTCGCTGACCGCCCGGCAGGTGTCGAGGACGTGCTCGAACTTGACGCCGGCGTCCAGGGCGGCGGTCGCGGCCTCGTGGATGATCGGGCCGTCGGCCAGGGGATCCGAGTACGGGACGCCGAGCTCGATCAGGTCGGCGCCCGACTCAACGTAGGCCTGGGCGATCCGCACGGACCCTTCGGGGTCCGGGAACCCGCCCATCATGTACGGCATCAGGGCCGCACGACCCTCGCCCTTCGCTTTGGCGAAAGCGGCCTCGATCCGTTCGGCCCCCGTCACCACACCGGCCTCATTCAACTTTTTCGAGCCCCAGAACTTCGGCGAGGTCCTTGTCGCCCCGCCCGGAAAGGCAGACGAGGTCGTATCCGGCTTCGGAACTCTTCCCTTCGCCGAGCAGATACGCGATCGCGTGGGACGACTCGAGCGCCGGGATGATGCCCTCCATCCGGCTGAGTTCCTTGAACGCGGTCACGGCCTGCTGGTCGGTCACCGATACGTACTGCGCGCGGCCCGAGTCGCGGAGGAACGCGTGCTCCGGTCCGACACCCGGATAGTCGAGCCCGGCCGAGATCGAATGGGCCTCGAGGATCTGCCCTTCTTCGTCGGCAATTACCGCGGACATCGACCCGTGGAGGACCGAGGTTCGGCCCGCGGTGAGGGAGGCGCCGTGGCGATCGGTATCCAGACCCTCGCCGGCCGCTTCGACGCCGATCAGCTGGACCGCTTCGTCCGGGACGAAGGCGGTGAAGGTGCCTATCGCGTTTGAGCCGCCACCCACGCAGGCGATCACACGATCCGGCAACAGGCCCTTCTCGGCTTCGAGGGCCTGGGCGCGGGCTTCGTCACCGATCACCCGCTGGAGATCGCGGACCAGGAGCGGGAACGGCGCCGGCCCGACCACGGAACCGATTATGTAATGCGTCGTGGCGACGTTCGTCACCCAATCGCGGATGGCGGCGCTGACCGCTTCCTTCAGGGTCTTGGCTCCTGCTTCCACCGGAACGACTTCGGCACCGAGGAGGCCCATGCGCTCGACGTTCGGCTGCTGGCGCCTGATGTCCTCGCTGCCCATGTAGACGATGCACTCGATGTCGAGCAGGGCGCAGGCCGTGGCGGTTGCGACACCGTGCTGGCCGGCGCCAGTCTCCGCGATGATCCGTTGCTTGCCCATGCGCTTGGCAAGCAGCGCCTGCCCGAGGGCGTTGTTGATCTTGTGGGCACCGGTGTGGGCCAGGTCCTCACGCTTCAGGTAGACGTTCCGGCCGACCCGTTCGCTGAGGCGCGAGGCCAGGTAAAGCGGCGTGGGCCGCCCGACGTAGTCCCGCTGGAGGTCTGCCAGGTGCTTCATGAACTCGATGTCGTCCCTTGCGTCCGCCCAGGCGGCTTCGAGCTCGTCGAGTGCGGGGATCAGCGTCTCGGGCACGTAGCGGCCGCCGTAGGGGCCGAACCGGCCCGGGACCTCTTTCATCGACTGGGAGACCTTTTGGGCCACCGGCTGGTTCTCGATGCTCATGCGCCCGCCACCGGCGTGTAATGGGCGGCCTCGAAGAATTTCGCCATCTTGAAGTGGTCCTTGAGGCCGGGCTCGGATTCGACGCCGCTGGCGACATCGACCGCGTCGGGACGGGTGATCCGGATCGCTTCGGTCACGTTGTCCGGGGTCAGTCCGCCGGCGACGATGAAGGGCACGTCGGAATGGTGGTCGGCCAGCAGTTCCCAGTCAAAATGCTGTCCAGTGCCTCCGGCTTTGCCGAGGCCCCCGGTGTCGAAGAGGTGGAAGTCGGTGCGGTAGGCCTCGGCCCGGATGATGTCGGCACCACGCTCCACGTGGATCGCCTTGATCACTTTGACGCCGGTCCGGCGGGCGACCTCGGAGCAGAACGACATACCTTCGTTGCCGCTCAGCTGGACGATGCTCAGGTTCGCGTTCTCGACGGCTTCCGCCACCCGGTCGAGGGTCGGATTGACGAACACGCCGGCGATCTCGGCCTTGCGATGGAACTCGGCGCCGATTTCGGCCGCATCACTGAACTTGACCGCCCGGGGG
>JBPPMI010000295.1:0-3719 GCA_051305975.1 Solirubrobacterales bacterium | reverse complement strand
CGGCGTTGAGGACGAAGAGCGCGGGGATCGCGAGGCTGATGACGGGCGCCCACCAGCCGATCGCGGCGCCGGCCAGAGCGATGAAGATCAGGCCCAGACTGCCGAGGAAGAAGTCCTTCTCGGTGACGGTGATGCCGAACCGCGGTCCGACCTCGAAATTGGCCCAGGTCACCCAGCCCTCGGAGTACTCCTCGATGACGTGGAGGGCGACCGCGATGACGCCGACCCACAGAACCCAGGAATGACTGTCGATTTCCATCGGGCGATCCTATTCAGGCGGCCGCGTCGGCCCTGCGGAGCTGGCGCTACTTCTTTTTCTTCTTGGCCTTGATCTTCACGGTGGCCTTGCCCTTCTTGCCGGAGACGTTGGCGGTGATCTTCGCCTTCCCCTTCGCCTTGGACTTCGCCTTCACCGTGATCTTGATCTTGACCGTCTTCTTGGAGCCGATTGACTTGATGTTGATCTTCTTCTTGGCCAGCTGCACCCGTTTGTTCGACGACTTCAGGTAGAGCTTCGCGTTCTTCTTCGCGGTCCCGCCTGAATTCGTCACGCGGACGGTCAGCTTCATCTTCTTGCCGGCCTTCAGCGTCTTCTTCTTCGGTGTGATCTTCACCTTGCTGATCTTCGCCGGATTCGGCTTCGGTTCGGCGCGGCGCGGATCCTTGATCAGCAGCTCGACGTTCCGGTCGGTCACGGTGCCGGCTCCACACGGATCGATCGAACCGCAGGCCTCGCCACCGTTCTGGTTGTCGTTGTAGCCGATGGTCCGGCCGGTCGAAGCGAGCTGGGCGGGCGACAGGGTGTTCCCGTTGGTGCCCGGCGCGGCGGCCGGAACCGGGGCGGCATGGTCGATCAGCGTGCCGAAGATCGACAGGTTGCCGTCCTTGTTGTCGAAGATCTGAAGCAGGCGGTTCTGCTTAGGCCAGTCGACCAGGGCCGAAGTCCTGATGCTCCAGTAGCCGCCCTTGCCGGCGGGATCGGGGAACGGGGTGATCTTGTTCTCGTGGCTGTGGCCCGCGACCCAGGCGACCGCGACCGGGTACTTGTGCATCAGCGCGGTCACGTCGGCCTGCAGCTTGATCGGGGTCGAGGTGCGCGGGTCGCCGTCACAGCCGACGATTTCCGCCGGATTGACACTCGCGCAGGAAGGAGCGTTTTCATCGGCCACGTCAGCGCTCATGCTTTCCGGTGCGTGGTGCGAGAACACGATCGCGATCTCGTTGTCATCGGTCGCCTGCTTCAGCTCCGACTCGAACCAGTTGAACTGGGGCGTGTCGAGATTGCCCTTGTCCGACTCCAGGATCTTGCCACCTTCGGAATGGGTGTCGAGCGTGATGTAACGGACGCCATGCTTGCTGTAGGCGTAGTAGCCGGCGTTACCGTTCGACGCCGTTTCTTCGGCCGGATCGACAAAGTTGAAACCGTGGCCGTCATCCTGGCCGTTCGCCTTGAAGATGCCCTTGTAGGTCTCCTTCGAGATCAGCTTGCGATCCGGATCCGGCGGAACCGCCATGAACTGGGCGGGATTCTCATCAACCAGTTCGAGGAATCCGTCGACGTCCAGGTTGGGATCGGTGACCAGGCTGAGCAGGTCGAGCGGGTCGAAGGAGCTGTTCTCCGGTTCCTTGTCGGCGACCGGCTTCAGGCAGCCTTGCGCGAACAGGTTGAACAGCTTGCTCGCCCAGGCATTGCCCTGGACCAGGCCGTCGTGGTTTCCGAAGAGCACGTAGCCGGGCACGTCGAGCCCGGTCGCGGTGAACGGCTTCTGGCCGGCGTTCATCAGGTTCGGGTAGGTCGGTGCCTCTTCGTACGGGTTGATGTTCGTCGGGACGTCCTTCGGCGGGTTCGGCTCGTCCGGGTCGTAGAAGTAGAACTCCTTGGCCCCGGGCCAGTCGTCGCGGTCCTGCACACCGGTGTAATTCGCCGGCGCTGCCGCGTCCTTGATGCCACCGAGCGCGGTGATCTGGGCAGACGGGCAGAGCGGGTTCGTATCGATCGACGCGGCCGGGTTGACGCCGCTGCCGGGGTTTATCTGGCCGCCTTCGATCAACTGGCGGTTCCAGACGGTCTCGTTGTACTGCTGGCTGTCGGAGATGTCGCCGGTGTTCATGACGAAGTCCATCGCCGGCTTGGTTCCGTCCCCGCTGGGCACCGGAGCGTTCGCAGCAAACGAATTCATCTGTTCGATCATCTCGTTCGCTTCGTGCGGATTGAAGGCTTCGGACGGGCGCCACGACGCGGTGAAGGGTCCACCGACGGGATCGAGGAACTCGACGCGCGCCGGGCTCTCTTCGTCGGCCAGCTGGAAGTCGGTCAGCTGCCCAAAGTAGGCGAGCGGGACACGGCGGGTCTCGCGGCCGGCCTTCGCTTCACCCAGGGTCACCGCGGGCGTGGCCGAGCCGGTGCGGACTGTGTAGTTCTCGCCTGGACCGGTCGTCAGGGTCTTGAAGCCACCTGAACCCGTCGGGACGATTCGCTGCACGAGCGTCGAGATGCCGAGCGTGTCACCCGGTGCCGCCTGCGCGATCGTCGCGGCAATTCCCGCGATCACGAGCGTGCACGTAATTACTCCGACCTTCAGCTTCGACATCTCCACCCTCCGTTAGATTCCCTGCGCTGTCTCCTTTCGACAGGTTAGTCGAAAGAGTGAGCATGTTCTGAGGTTTCGCCGCCTTGATTCCCGCGAAGCGTGGATCAAGGCGTCAGAACCCGTTCCTTACCTCGGTAACACGAGGTTGGACCAAAAGTATCAGCCCGCCTGGAAAGTCACCATGCGCTCTTCGGTCAGCTCGATCACCGAGTACGCGGGTCCTTCCCGGGTGTTGCCGGAGTCCTTGACGCCACCGTAGGGCTGCTGGTCGGCCCTGAACGTCGGCACCTCGTTGATCAGGACGCCGCCGAATTCGAGCACGTTGCCGGCCTTCAGGCCGTTGCCGATGTCGCGGGTGAACACACCCGCCTGCAGGCCGAACTTGGAGTCGTTGGCCCGGCGAAGCGCCTCGTCGAAGTCGGAGAACCGGTCGACCGTGGCCACCGGCCCGAAGATCTCTTCGCACCAGACCTTCGCCTCCGGGTTCGGGTGCTCTATCAGGGTGGGGGCGACGCACCGGTCCTGGTCGACCAGCTTGCCGCCGGTCAAGAGCTTGCCGCCACCGTCGACCGCTTCTTCGATCCACTCCATGACCCGGTCACGGTCACCGCGGGTGATCAGCGGACCGACGTCGGTGTTCTCGTCGGCCGGATCGCCCACCACGAGGCCTTCCATGTTGGAGACCAGCCGCGCGATGAACTCATCGGCGATCGAGTCGTGGACCAGGATCCGCTGGATCGAGATGCAGCTCTGGCCGGCGTGGGAGAAGGCGTGGATCTGGGCCTTGTCGGCAGCGGTCTGCCAGTCGCCGTCCTCGTTGACGATCAGCGGAGCGTTCGAGCCGAGTTCGAGGTTGACCTTCTTGTGCGGCACCTTGGCGGCGATACCCCAGCCGACCGGGACCGATCCGGTGAAAGTGATCGCCCTAGTCAGTTCATGTTCGACGATCGCGTTGCCGACTTCCTTGCCGCCGCCGGGGATCACGCTGAGCCAGCCGTTCGGCAGCCCGGCGTCCATCAGGACCTGAGCCAACTTGAGCGACGAGATCGGGGTCTGGCCGGCGGGCTTCAGCACCACTGCGTTACCGGCAGCGATCGCCGGACCGAGCTTGTGGGCGACCAGGTTGAG
>JBPPMI010000294.1:0-4802 GCA_051305975.1 Solirubrobacterales bacterium | reverse complement strand
TCATCGATGCGGTGCTCGACGCGTTCGCCGCACTTTGCGCTCAAAGGTGACTTTAGTTCGTGCGTGCTGGATCGGGTGGCCTTCCTGAGAGAACCGGATTACCGGCCGCAGCCGAAGGAAACGGCGGGATTTCCGAGCGACGGGGCGCATCAGTCCCGGTTTGGGCACGATTGCCATCGTGACGAGCCGCGGTTGCCCGAGCGTTTTGCTCCGATGCCGAACTCTCGCGCCCGTCAGTCTGAGGGTCCCCGGCTGGGTCAAGTAGAACTCAGCCCGGGCCCACCTTCGACCCTTCGAGTAGGTGATCGACTGAAGACTGACCTTCGCGCGTGGTCGTCTCTTGCAAGTCAGGTCGGGTGCTTCGGGTTGAGCGTTCGACTCGACGAATCGAGTGATGTGCCAGCGACTCGAAACCAGGACGTCCCCGTTCGGGCTCACCGCGACCCGGCCCCAGTCATTCGACCGTCCAGCCGGGCGGATGATGTCTTCCGACAGGCGCTTGCCGGTCGGTGAGTACTTGACGATGGTGGTCTCGTTCCCCGGGTCGTCCCTCGTGTCGACGAGGACGTGGATTCGCCCCGATCCGTCGATCCCGAAGTCCCTGACGATGTTGGCGGTGCGGCAAGGGAGTTCCGAGACGACGTCAAATTCGTGGACCAGAACTCCATCCACCGTGTACTCCTGCATCCGCTGCCCGAGTTGAACGACGAGATTCCCGGCGGGATTGCGTTCCATTCCTTTGCCCGCGGAGGCGGGCAACTCGGGTGGTCCCGAAACGGACCACGAGTCCACTATCTCTCCTGAGGCGTCCAGGCGGCTGATCCTCGCCGGCTCGCCCGCGAGTACGAACAGTCCGGAATCATGGCTGGAAGCAACCGCGGCTACCGGTTCGAGTGCCTGCAGCGAGCGTTGACTGGTTTCGGCCCCCTCGTTTGAATAGGTGCGAACGTCGGCCGTATCTGAATTGAGCAACCCCGTCGAAGCCGAGGAAGGAAAGTAGATCTTGGATCGAGGGAGCCAGTAGTTGTCGTTCACTGGCCCGTCCCACATGGCTTCGTACGAGCCGGTGGCTCCGAATCGCTGAAAGCGAGCATTGAAATCGTCGTACGTGTAGATGTCACCGTCGGGGGCGACGGCGACATCACTCACGACCGAGAACAGGCCAGCCCCGCGATCGGTCCCGGAGTACTTCGGAAAGTCGTCGTCTTCATAGTCGTGAAGCTTCGTTCCGTCGCCTGCGAACTCGGTGAGACCTCCCAATCGGCCGGCGGCGATCCAGAAGTGTCCGTCGGGGCCGCGGAAAAGACTCCCCGTCTCTGAAGTAGGTGCACCCCAACCTCCCTCGACCGCACCCGTCGGCGACAGAAGAGTGACCAGGTTCTCGGCGTCCGCGGACATCACCCACATGCCGCCCCCCGGCCGTGGCACGAGCCCCGAATATGCGGCTACCGCCAACACCTGTTCTCCGTCGCGGAAGAACGTCGTTACGACACGTGTCGGAGTTTCCAGTTCGCTCAGCAGGTCACCCTCGCTGTCGAACTTGTAGATGCTCTTGGTCCCGGTCAGGCCGTTCACTCGCGTTCCCGTGGTGAATACGTTGCCCGCGTCGTCCACCGCAATCGGCCCACCATCGGTGAGGTCGGTAGTAATGCCGCCGAAGAGGTCGAGTTCCTGACCGTCGAGGCCGAGTCTCTGTACGAACGAGCCGCGCCGGAGAAGAATCGTGTCCGAGGTCTGGTCGTAGACGATGCTCGTTGCCGAACCCGGACCCGGCAGGTCGAGCTCCCAGCTGGTGAGCAGATCTCCCCCAGGCGAGTACTTGTCGACCGCGGATGAAGCAGCGACGTAAACATTGTCATCGCCATCCACAGCAACTCCACCCTCGAACGTCCACGAGTCGCCAGGCTGCTCGGTCGGCCAGACATCCTTAGTCTCGCGATCGGTGCCAAGCCTGATCACTCGCCGGGGACCCTGATCAAGCACCAGCACGCCGCCGTCGCTGCCGAACGCCACCGCTCCCGGACTGAACATGGGCCGGTTCCATGAGCCGCCGAGAGAGCCGACGGGCTGAAGCGATGCGCTGGCCGGCCCCGCAGCGAGGAGAAGGACCCCACCGAGACACAGTCCGGTTATGCCGATCTTCCGGCTCATCTGTGCCACCTGACGGACCGCTGGCCGAGCACTATCTCTTCACCCTCTTGCCAGCCAACGGGCGCAGGAAGGTCAGGGTGCGGTGCTTTTGCTGGATTGACCCGCCAGTCGGCGTATAGGCGAAGCGCACATCGACCTTGACCTTGCGCCGGTTCATCTTCCGGACCGGACGCAGGTAGCCGGGCTCTGGTTGAACCGCGAAGGTGTAATCGCCTCCCGCCGTGACCGACCGCCGTCGCGCCTTGATGCTTTTGCCGGCCACGGTGATCACCCCCGCCTCGGGCACGGCCAGGTCGACCGTGGCCCAGCGTCGTTTGAGCATGAATTTCACCGACTCGATCTGGAACTGCTGGTTGCAGCTGACGGCGGGTTCGGCCGGGCCCGAGGAGGGCAACCATTCGTACCGGTGAACCTGGGTGGAACCGGCCAGGTAGACGACGTTCGACGGACCCATCTCGAGTTTGCCGAATCCGGTTTCGTCGGGCAATACCGTTTCATCGACCTTCTTCCCCGCCGCGGTGTACTCCTGAACCTTCTGGATCTCTTTGGTATCTCCCGTCAGAACGAGAACGGTTCCATCCTGCGCGACTGTGAAATCCTCGATATGCGGGTAGAGCGAGACGGACGACTCAGTCGGCAGATCGACCATCCAGCATTGCGAAATGGTTCCGTCACCCTCGTACTTCTGAATGGTCCGCTGGGTGGCGACCATCAGATCCCCGGCCGGCGAGTAGGCGAGCGACGTTGCCTGGTCGAGGTATCTGACATCGATCAGGTTGCCGGTCGAATCCGTCCTCGTGAGCGTCTGGCGCGCGAAGGGTCTCGGATAGGACGCAGCTGCAAGAAATACGAGGCCTCCGGAAGGCGAGCGGACGGCCTCGCTGACATCACGGTGGGCGAACGGAATCTTGAAGCGGTTCAGTTCGTTGCCGTCGGCGTCATGGTCGACCCCCTGGTTCAGAAGCGAGTTCAGGAGGGTGTAGCCACCGTTGTTGTCGGGCACAAGTTCCGTGGCTCCGAAAATGTCGAAATATCCGTCGGTCAGATTCTCGAATTGGCCTTCGGGGCCGAATCGCTGGATGCGGAAGTCGATGAGATCCAACGCGAAGACGTCGCCCTGGCTACCGACATCCAGGTCACTGATGTTCCCGAACTTCCCTTCGCCACGATCACCGTCGTACTTGGGTAGGTCCGTACCGCGCCAAGCCTTGACCAAGGTGCCGTCGGGCTGGAACTCGCCGAATTCGTAGAGGATGTTCTGAAGGTCCGCCCAGAAGTAGCCGTCCGGTCCCCGGGCGAGGTCTCGTAAGGACCCGGAACCGTAGCCGCCTTCCCTGGCGCCGGCCGGGGAGAGCTCGGTGATCCCTTCCCCCGGGACTCCACTGACGAATGCACCACCGTCGGGAGCGGGGGTGATACCCGTGTATCCCCGAATGCCGCTGACGGACGTCCCACCGTGGCCGACATCTACATACGTGACCTCGGCAGGCGAGTTCCAGGTTGAGGCCAGTACGCCTGACGGGCTGTACCGGTAGATGGATTTGGTTCCGTTCCCGCCGGTCAGGTTGACGCCCGTGACGAAGAGGTTGCCGGCACCGTCTCCGGCGATCGACGAATGGCCATAAGCACTCTGGGTCGGAACGGTCCATTCGGCGGCGGGCTGCCCGTCCATCAGGAACCGGCGAATCTCGAGCGCACCGGAGAAGAAGTCTTCACCGAGCACGTACAACGATCCGGATTCAATGGCGATCTCGGCCGGATAGGAATTGCCTCCGACCGGCCATTCATCGAGCCATTCCCCGGACTCCGAGAATTTTCGGATGGTTTTCTGGTACCTGTCGACGACGTAGACGTTGCTGTCATCGTCTACAGCAAGTCCGCTCGCGTCACTCCCGTTGGCGGGTGGGGTCGGGTCGGAACTCCCCCATGATGCGATCGCCCGTCGATCCGGTCCCAGGTGGATGACCCGCGCGGAATTCTTGGCGGCAATGAAAATGTCCCCATCGGGACCAAAGTCGGCAATCCCGGACGGGAACGGCGGGATCCTGAATCCGCCACCCCAGGTGCCCTCGAGCTCGAGAGAGCCCTGGGCGCTTCCAGCCGAAGCCAGTCCGCCGAGAAGCGTCGCAATGAGCACGCTGGCAATTGCGACGATTCGAACTCCCCTGGGCCGGACGGACGAAGCCAAACTTCTCCTCCTGAGACTGACTGGTGGTGATGCGGGTACTTCAGAGAAGTAAAACCGGAGCCGCGGCGAGAGTTGCGGTCACTCGCCGAGGTCGAACGGCAGGCGGCCTTCGGCTTCCAGCTTCTGGAGGTGGGCCTCCATCACGACGTTCGCGGCCGGGCGGAGCTGTTCGTGGACGTCCGACCAGACTTCGTCGAGCAAGGCCATCCGAGAGCGCTCGCCACGTTCCAGCGCTTCGATCAGGCCGTTCTCCCGGGTCTCGCGATGCTCGATGTACTCCGCGACCTTGGCCGCCGGGTCGGTGATCCAGGGGCCGTGACCGGGGCAGATCAGCTCCGGAGCCCGCTCCTGGATCAGGCGGAGCGAGTCCATGTACGACGCGAGGGAGCCGCCGTCCGGCGGCACGTAGGTCGAACCCCACCCGAGGATCAGGTCGCCACTGAAGCAGACGCCGTCGTCGGTG